>JAFIHP010000428.1 GCA_017849335.1 Actinomycetales bacterium
ACCGCACTGATGCTCACGATGCTCCTGGCCGCCCTCGACCAGACGATCGTGTCGACGGCGCTCCCCCGCATCACCAGCGAGCTCGACGGGCTGTCCCAGCTGTCCTGGGTCGTCACCGCGTACCTGCTCGCCTCGACCGCCTCGACCCCGATCTGGGGGAAGATCTCCGACCTCTACGGCCGCAAGATCATGCTGCAGGCGGCGATCATCATCTTCCTGGCCGGTTCGCTGCTCGCCGGCATGTCGACCTCCATGGGCATGCTGATCGTGACGCGAGGCATCCAAGGGCTCGGCGGCGGCGGACTCATCGTGCTCGTCATGGCCGTGATCGCGGACATCATCCCGCCGCGCGACCGCGGGAAGTTCACGGGACTGTTCGGCGGCGTGTTCGCGATCGCCAGCGTGGCGGGCCCCCTCCTGGGAGGGTTCTTCGTCGACAACCTGTCCTGGCGGTGGATCTTCTACATCAACCTCCCCATCGGAATCGCCGCGTTCCTCGTCATCACGACGGTCCTCCAGGTGCCGGCGCGCCGCGTCAACCATGCGATCGACTACGTCGGCGCGGTGCTTCTGGTGGCCGGCGTCAGCCTGCTGCTGCTGGTCTTCGAATGGGGCGGACAGCGGTACGAGTGGGGATCGCCCACGATCCTCGCGATGGTCGCCGCCACGATCGCACTCCTGGCCGGGTTCGTGCTGCGCGAGCTGCGGACCGCCGAGCCCATCGTGCCGATGGGCCTGTTCCGCAACCAGGTCTTCGGCGTCACGAGCATCATCGGGTTCATCGTCGGCCTGGCGATGTTCGGGGCGATCGTCTACATGCCGCTGTTCCTGCAGCTGGTGCAGTGCGCCACGCCGACCCAGGCCGGACTGGAGCTGCTGCCGATGATGGCGGGCCTGCTGATCGCGTCGATCGTGTCCGGTCGGCTCATCTCCCGGTGGGGCCGGTACAAGGTGTTCCCCATCGTCGGGACGGCGCTGACCACGGTTGCCATGTACCTGCTTTCCACGATCGACGTGGACACGCCGTACACGCAGATCGCGCTCTACCTGTTCATCCTCGGCGTCGGGCTCGGGAACGTCATGCAGGTGCTCGTGATCGCGGTCCAGAACTCGGTCAACCCACGGGACGTCGGCGTCGCGACCAGCGGCAACACGTTCTTCCGTTCCGTGGGCGGCACGATCGGCACGGCGCTGTTCGGAGCGATCATGACGTCGAGGCTGACCGCGGAGCTCACCAGCCACCTGCCGTCCGGCATGTCCAGCAGCTCCCAGATCAGCGACATGACCAGCGCCCTGAGCAAGATCGCGGAGCTGCCGGCCACGATCAAGCCGATCGTGCTGGAGGCGTTCACGTCGGCGCTGGGATCGGTCTTCCTGACCGCGGTGCCGATCATCGCGCTCGGCTTCGTGTTCACCCTGGTGCTCAAGGACTCCCGGCTGCGGCCCGACAAGGACACCGAGCACCCGCCGATGCTGGTGGAGTAGGCGCTCGGAGACGACGAAGGCCCGCACCGATCGGTGCGGGCCTTCGTCGTGGTGCGGGGTGCTACTTGAGGGTGACCTTCGCGCCAGCGCCCTCGAGCTGCTCCTTGGCCTTCTCCGCGGTCTCCTTGTTGACCTTCTCGAGGATGGCCTTCGGCGCCGCCTCGACCAGGTCCTTGGCCTCCTTCAGGCCCAGGCTGGTGAGCGCGCGCACCTCCTTGATGACCGGGATCTTGTTGTCGCCGGCCGACTCCAGGACGACGTCGAACTCGTCCTGCTCGGCAGCGGCATCGTCCGCGCCGCCGCCCGCGGGGCCAGCGACGGCAGCGACCGCGACCGGCGCGGCCGCAGTGACGTCGAAGGTCTCCTCGAACAGCTTCACGAAGTCGGAGAGCTCCAGCAGCGTCATCTCCTTGAACGCGTCCAGCAGCTCGTCAGTGCTCAGCTTCGCCATGATGGCGTCCTTTCGGGTAGATCCGGCCGAGGGCCGGGTCGGGCAATCAGCCCTCGGTGGTCTCCGCCACAGCGGCGGTGTCTTCGGTGGGTGCCGACTCGGCGGTCGCCTCGGCGACCACCTCCTCGGCGGGAGCCTCGGCGGCAGGTGCCGCCTCGGCCGGAGCAGCGGCGGCCGACGGATCGGCAGCGAGCTTGTCCTGGAGCGCGGCCAGGGTCCGTGCCGTCTTCGACAGCGGCGCCAGGAACAGCGCTGCGGCCTGGGACTGCTTCGCCTTCATCGCGCCGGCCAGCTTGGACAGCAGGACCTCGCGCGACTCAAGGTCGGCGATCTTCTGGACGTCGGCGGCGCTGAGCGTCTTGCCGTCCATGTAGCCGCCCTTGATGACCAGGGCGGGGTTCTCCTTGGCGAACGCTCGGATCGCCTTCGCGGCGTCGACCGTGTCGCCCTTGACGAACGCGATGGCGCTCGGTCCGGCGAGCAGCTCGTCGACACCGGTGACACCGGCGTCGCGCGCAGCGATCTTGCTCAGGGTGTTCTTGACCACCGCATAGGTGACCGTGGATCCGAGCGAACGACGCAGCGTCTTCAGCTGCGCGACGGTCAGACCCCGGTACTCGGTGAGCACTGCCGCATTCGACGTGCGGAAGTGGTCGGCGAGCTCGGCGACGGTGGTCGCCTTGTTCGGCCGTGCCATGGGGCTCCTTTCACGGCTCGGCGCGTCAGCGCAGAGCCCGTTCCTGGCGCCTCGCAAAGAAAAGCGCCCCGACGCAGGAGCGTGGGGCGGGCGGACGCGCCAACGCGCATCGATCTGCCGTTCAGCACCTGCGCGGGTCGCCCGCCTCAGCGGGGCCTTCGACCGGCTCGGCTCGCCCGAGGGCGTGCGTCTGCCGGTGACCAGCGGTCTTCGGTGGGGCAAGCGTACGCACCTGCCGGCCGCTGCGACAAATCGGGCCCCAGATGCGGACGACGGGGGCGGACCATGCGGCCCGCCCCCGTCGTTCGATCCGTCGAGCTACCTCACCGCGACGGTGGGCTTGGCGATCGGCCGCGGCACCGGGAGGCCGCCCGGACGCTTGAGAGCGTCCGGCTCCCACTGGCCGTCGGAGTTCACGCCGGGCACCGCCCAGTACGACCGGACGGCCGCACTCATCTTCTTGGGCGTCGTCGCGTTGGTGACCTTGCTCCAGGTGCTCACCGCGCCGAGGATCTGCGGGCCGGTGAACACGCAGTGGCCCACGCCGCTGCCGCCGAGCGCCGCGATCGAGGCGGCGGCGTTCGGCCCCTTGGCGCCCGGGTCGAACTGGGTCCAGCCGTCCGCCGGCGGCACCGTGTAGTACGTGGCCACCTTGTACGGCGCCTTGCCCTTGCCCTTCGCGAACGACGCCTTGAGCCGGTCGGACAGCCAGCCGGTGTTGCCGGCCGGGACCGCCGGGTCGTAGGTCGTCGAGACCAGGACCTCCGGACCCGAGTAGGCCCCCACCGGGTGCGGGAGCAGGTTCAGGGCCGCGACCGCCTTGGGGTTGGCCGGGAAGCGCACCGCCGGGTTGCCCCGGCTCGCATCGAGGGCAGCGAGCATCGCGTTGAGGGCGTTCGGCATGACGGTCGTGGAGTTCAGCGTGTCACCGAACTCACCACGCTGCTCCGGCGACAACAGCTCCGCGTAGGACACGTTGACGTTGTCGTTGAAGTTGGCCGTCTCGGTCGGGGGGATCGACGCGATCTGACGCAGCCGCATCTCCAGGTCGTAGCGGCCCAGGATGCCCAGGGCGGCCGCCGTGCCGACGTTCTGCAGCATCGCCGCGGCGGTGCTCGCACCGGCCGATGCCGGCTGGTACCCGCCCGCCAGGGCAGCCGCCGTGCCGAGCGAGGCGAACGCCGGGTTGACCGTCTGGCCGTCGTAGACGGACGACACGGTCGGCAGGCCGCCCATCAGACCGCCCAGCAGGTTCGCCTGCGCGATCGGGTAGCCGACCGGCGAGACCGACACCTGGCCGGCTCCGACGGCTCCCAGCGTCTGGAAGACGGTGCCGAGGTCCTTCAGCGCCTCGGCGTAGCCGACAGCGCCCGGCGTGTAGTTCGCCACCTTGAGCGTGGGCGCCACGAGGGACTTCCACGTGAACAGCACCGTCATCGCCGTCCCGAAGGCCTGCTCCGGACCGGCGACCACGCCGCACATCGGCATGGCGCTCTGGATGACCTTGGGGCTCTTCTCGAACAGGGTCTGGGAGATCAGGCCTCCCAGCGAGGCCCCCCACACGCGCACGTTCTTGACGCCGGCGATCCCGCCGCCCTTCACGTAGCCGATCAGGTTCGCGCCGGCCTCGACCCCCTCGGCCGCGGCCCACCCCTGTCGGGCGTAGCCGGCGCCGGCCAGGGCGAACCCCTGAGCGAGCAGGGCCTGCGCGATCTGCGGGCTGGGCGCCGTCTCGGCCACGTTCGTCGCCTGGTACGCGACGTCCGAACCGAACGCGGACGCGAACGACGGGACGCTGATCTGCTGGTACGCCGGGTTCGACGACAAGTTCAGCGCCGAGGGACCGGCGAGCGCGGCCGGGATCGGGCCCGAGAAGCGGTACCCGTGGGACCAGACGAGCACCGTCCCGTTGAAGCGGGACGGCATCTGGATGGTGTACGGGCTCGAGCCGAGCGTGCCCGCCAGGTCTCCCTGGCAGGTCTGGCCCAGCCCGCACGCCTCGGCGGCCTGCGCCGGGGCGACGGCGGGGGCTGCGACGACCAGCAGTCCAGCGGTCGCGAGTGCCGCGGTGACGCGGCGCACAGTGATCCTCATGTCAGTGGTTGTCCTCTTCTACGGGAGCAGCTTGGGCGTGGGGCCGGCCGGGGTGAAGTTCTTCTGGGTCGCCCCACCGGACGGGGCGGAGTTCGCGACGATCACGAAGCTGGTCTTGCGCTCCAGGACGCCCGAGCCGTTGTACTGCCCCATCCAGTAGCCGGTTAGGCCCTGGTGCGTCTTGCTGGTCACCAGCATCGGGACGACCGCCGCCGACCGGAAGGTCGCAGACTTCGTCTGGAGCGCGTTGATCAGCCCGGTACGGGTCAGGTTCGGCCCGGCCGCCTTGAGCGCCTGCGATAGCACGTACGCGGTGTTGATCCCGTAGTACGTGTAGAAGTTCCACGGCAGGTTGTTCTTGGTGGCGATGACCTTCATCTGCGACACGAAGGGGTTCTTCAGGTCGTCGATGGGGGCGAGGAAGCTCGGCGTGTAGATCCCCTTGAGCAGGGTGTTGGTGGCGGCGCCGAGCGACTGCCCGAGCACCGACGGGTCCGAGCCGACCGACGTGATCATCCAGGTCGGCGCGAACGCGGCCTTGGCCGCGGTGCCGAGGAGCTGGGCGGTCGCCGACGTGACACCGAAGAACACGACGAGCTGGCAGCCGGCGGACTTCATCTTGGTCACCTGGGCGGTGAAGGGCTGCACCTGCTGGCCGGAGAAGTACGAGACCTCCGTGTCGAACTTCATGCCGGCCGCGTTGAAGCCGACCATCGCGTTCTCGCCGAACTCCCCGTCCTGGTAGAAGATGCACTTCTTCATGGCGTTGAGATCAGCGGTCTTCTGGATGAAGTACGCCATCGCCTTGGCCTCGACGACGTACGACGGGAAGTACGGGAACGTCATCGGGTACTTGCTCGGGTTGTCGAAGCTGGCTGCACCGGTGTTGACGAAGACGTCCGGGATGCCGCGGCGGTTCAGGTCGGCGACGACAGCGGAGTGGGTGGGCGTGCCGAGCGCTCCGAACATCGCGAAGATCTTGCTGTTCAGGATGAGGTCGCTGGTGGCGGTCTTCGCCTTCGCGGGGTTGTACTGGTCGTCCTTGACGACGTACTTGATCTTGCGGCCGTTGATGCCGCCGTTGGCGTTGACGTAGTTGAAGTACGCCTGCGCCGCCGGCGCCAGGTCCTTGTAGCCCGGCGACGCGGGCCCGGTGAGCGGTGTGGTCGTCCCGATGACGATCTGGTTCGAGCTCACGCCGGGATCGGCGGCCGGCACGGCCGCCGAGGCCGGCAGGGCGATGGCGAGCGCCGTCGCCGCGGCAGCGGTGAAGGCGACGGTTCGGGTCGCGCGGATGCTGGACACTAGGCATTCCTCCCAAGGATCAGTACATCCAGCGGCCTTCCGAACGTCTTCTCCCCGGCCGCTGGTGTTCCGGTGCTGGGAGGCTACCCATCAGTAGGGTGACCTGCACCACATTCGCGAAATCCGCCACCCGGTCCGGATCGTGACGTCGCGGTGACGACGTGGGTCTACGGGCGCGACGACGCACGCCGGCGGGCCCGGGCGACGCCCGCCTGGACCGAGCCGACGATGCCGCCGGGCACGGCCAGGACGACCAGCACGACCAGGAGCCCGTAGAGAAGGTTCGGCATGTTGTTCGTGACCTGCTCGGACCAGCCGCGCTCGTCCGAGAGGCTGGCCACGAGCTCGGGCAGCCACACCAGGAGCACCGCTCCGATCATCGCGCCGACGAGCGACGAGCGGCCACCCAGCACCACGCCGACCAGCAAGGACAGCGACAACGAGAGCCCGAACGCACCGGGCCCGACGTACGACAGGATCTGGGCGAAGACACCGCCGGCGAGGGCCGCGAAGAAGCTGCTGAACACGAAGGCCGAGACCTTCGCGCCGGCCGGCCAGATCCCGGACACCGCGGCGGCGACCGGATCGTCGCGCACCGCCCGCCACCGCCGGCCCTGGCGCCCGCGGACGAGGTTGAGCGCGACGAAGAGCGCGATGCACATGACCAGGACCGCCAGCGAGGCCTGCCAGTGCTCGATGACGAACCCGTGGTCGCCGGACACGTCCGTGCTCCCGGGGTCGGTCGAGCCGTCCGCCGGGAACGGCGACGCACTCGGCATCGGCGACGCACTCCCCGACGGGTAGTTGTCCAGCGTCAGCAGGTCACCCGACGACGCACTCGCGAACGGCGAGGCCCCGACCTGGGTGTCGGGCAGCGTGTCGGTGAACGTCGGGCTCGACGCATCCACGACCGGCTCGTATCCGCCGTCCGGGTACGGGACGGTGAGCATGAGGCCGTCCTCCCCGCCGAACACCTCGGGGAACCGGGTGGCGATCGCCGGGATGCCCACGGCGAGACCAAGCGTGAGGCCGGCGAGATAGGGACCCTTCAGCCGAGCGGCGAGCCCGCCGACCAGCAGCCCGAAGAGGACGCCGCCGATGGCGGCGAAGACCATCGCCCACCATCCGTTCATCGGCACGCCCAGCAGCGGGACCGTCTTCCAGTTGAGGGAGGTCAGCGCGAAGGAGTACGCGCCGATCGCCATCAAGGCGCCGTTGCCGAGCGAGACCTGCCCGGACATGCCGACCAGGATCACCATGCCGAACATCGCCGTCGCGTACATCGCTGCCAGAGCGATGTAGTAATTCATCAGTGGATCGACGTTGTTGTTGACGACCGTGAGCAGCGCCCACACGGCGACGGCGATCGCGAGGTGCCCGACCAGCCGCATCCCCGGCCTGCGCATCAGCTCGGCCACGGCTACACCGACCTCGAGGACGTGTGCCCGAACACCCCGTCGGGCTTGAGCAGCAGGTTCAGCGCCAGCAGCACGAGTGCCACCAGCGGCGCGTTACTGGAGTCGCTGTAGCCGGAGACGACGGAGAGCACGAGCCCGGTGCCGACGCCGAACGCCACGGCCCCGACGAGGCTGTCGAGGCCGCCGATCACGGCCGCGGTGAAGGCGAAGACCAAGATGATGTCGAAGCTGTTGGGCGACAACGTGGACACCGGCGCGACGAGGACGCCGGCCACCGCCCCGACCGAGCCGGCGATGGCCCAGCCGATGGTCAGGGTGCGGCTGACGCGGATCCCCGACAGCCGGGCGACCTCCGGATTGAACGCTGTCGCCCGCATGGCGAGCCCGAGGTTGGTGCGGGTGAACAGCAACGTCAGCGCGACGACGAGGACGATCGCGGTGCCCACCACCACCAGGTCGTACACCGACAGCGGCCAGTCGCGACCAAGGACCGTGATGGCCGTGTTCGGGAACGGCTGCGGGTAGGCCTGCGTGTCGCCGCCCCAGATCATGCCGGCCGACGCCTGCAGGGCGATCAGGACGCCGAAGGTGGCGATGATCGCGCCCGAGGTGTCCATCCGCCTCATCGGCCGCAGGACGAGGAACTGGACGACCGTCCCCAGTGCCGCGCCGGCGACGATCGCTGCGGCCAGGGCGAGGAACCAGCTTCCGGTGAGGTTCTGCGCGGTGAGCGCCACGAACGTCGTGAACATCGCCTGACCGACCTGCGCGAAGTTGACGACGCGCGTCGCCCGCCACGTGAGGACGAGCGCGAGCGCGAACAGGGCGAAGATCGCGCCCGAGCTCAGCCCGCCGAGCAGGTAGTCGAGGAACTGGGTCACGACTCCCCCTCCTCAGTAGCCCAGGTAGGCATGACGCAGCTCCTCATCGGACGCGATCTGCGCGGCGGGACCCGACATGACGACCCGGCCGAGGTTGAGCACCACGCCCTGGCTCGCGACCCGCAGGGCCGTGACGGCGTTCTGCTCGACCAGGAGGCCAGCGACGTTCGCCTGCGTGGCCAGGTCGCGGACCAGGCCCAGGATCTGGGTCACGATCAGCGGAGCGAGCCCGAGCGACGGCTCGTCCAGCAGCAGGCACTGCGGCGCGCACATGAGGGCGCGGCCGATC
The DNA here is from genome assembly GCA_017849335.1 of Actinomycetales bacterium. Lineage (GTDB taxonomy): Bacteria > Actinomycetota > Actinomycetes > S36-B12 > S36-B12 > UBA10649. Next base: position 8,621 of record JAFIHP010000428.1, read on the forward strand.
GCGAGCTGCTGACGTTCGCCGCCGCTGAGCGTCGATGCGTGCATCGCCCGCCGCTGCGCGAGAACCGGGAACAAGTCGTACACCTGCGTCAACGTCGTGGCCCGCTCGTGCCGCGTGCGCCACATCCCCCCGAGCCGCAGGTTCTCGTCGACGGTGAGCTCGGGGATCGTCGACCTGCCCTCCGGGACGAGGGAGACCCCCAGGCGCACGATGTCCTCGGCTCGGCGACCGAGGACGGGCTCGCCGTCGAGCTCGGCGGTCCCCTCCGCGGCCCGGACCAGGCCCGCGAGCGTGCGCATCAGCGTGGACTTGCCGGCGCCGTTGGCGCCGATGACCGCGGTCACCTCGCCGCGCGGCACGTCGACCGACACGTCGGTCAAGGCCTTGACCGGCCCGTAGGAGACGCTGAGACCACTGACGCGGAGCATCAGGCCGCCCCGTCCTGGCCGAGGTAGGCCGCGAGGACGGCGGGGTCGCCGCGCACCTCGGCCGGGGTTCCGCTGGCGATGACCCGACCGGCGTCGAGCACCCAGATCAGGTCGCACACCTCCATGACGAGTTCCATGTGGTGCTCGACCAGGAGGACGGTCCGAGCCGGTGTCCACGTGCGGATCAGCCGCTCGAGCTCGGCCATGTCGCCGGCGCCGATACCGCCGGCGGGCTCGTCCAGCAGGAGGAGCTCGGGATCGCTCACCAGGGCACGGGCCAGCGCGACCTTCTTCTGGACCGGGTAGGGCAGCTCGGACGGATAGCGGCCGGCGTCGTCGACGATGCCGAGATCGGTCATCGCGGCCAGTGCCAGGACGCGCGCACGCTCGGTCTGCACGTCGGTCCACGGCATCGCCAGCGCCTGGGATACCGGTCCGCTGCGCATACGCGCCGACGCGCCCTGCATGACGTTCTCCAGCGCCGTCAGGCTCGCGAACAGGCCGACGCCCTGCAGCGTCCGGGCGATGCCCATGCGGGTCAGGCGATGGGCCTTGATGCGGCCGAGCTCGCGGCCCTGGTAGCGGACCACTCCGGAATCGGGTCGGACGAAACCGCTGATCACGTTGAAGACCGTGGTCTTGCCGGCACCGTTCGGACCGATCAGCCCGGTGACCGACCCGCGAGGGACGGTGATGCTGACGCCGTCGAGGATCTGCAGCCCGCTGAGACGGACACGGATGTCGGCCAGGTCCAGGAGCGGATCGCTGTCACCCACCGCCGCTCCTCCACCGCCTGCGAGGACCCGCCCCGGCGGGTCACGCCGCCGGCCGCCCGACGGGTCCGGCAAGTGTGCCGCCGGCCACGACGGCCCGCACCGCATTTCCGCAAAACAGCGGCGCGGGCACCGATGGTTCCGGACCCGGGCCTGGACGACGTCGCCGACAGAACCCGGCGGCCCGTCACCCACGCCGGTGGGCGGTCATCCCCCGATCCACGCGATGCTGACGCCGGCCACGGTGATGAGAACGTTCAGGATGGCGATGACCAGGCCGACGACGCCGAACACCCGTGGCGCGCCGTCGGATGGCCTCCGGCCGCGGGTCAGGCCGGCGAGGAAAGCGGCGGTGGCACCGAACATGCCCGGCGTGCCGGAGAAGAACAAGATGATCGTCGGCACCGCCAGCACGCCGAACACGATGGCACCGACCGTGGCGCGCCCATCGGTGCGGGAGAACCACCAGGCTCCCAGCAGCGAGACCAGGAGGCCACCGAGTCCGAACCCGATCACCCCGACGAGCTGCTCCTGCAGGGTCCGGGGGCCCTCGTCGACGACGTCGGTCGCGATGGCGGCCACGAGGTTGAGGGCCATCCCCACCGTGCAGACGACGAACACGATGCCGAGCAGCACCGGATAGGCGGGAACGATGCCGCGTCGGGCCGTGTCTGGCTGCTGGGTCGCTGATGTCATCGGTGCTCCTCGGTTCATCATCGCGGGTCTGGGAGTGTGCGGTCAGTCGGCGTCCAGACTCGACCGGACGGCGGCCGGCGGTCCATGCCCTGCGCACCCGGCTGCTCCCGGCGGCGTCCCGCGCGTTCCCGCAGTCGTCCCGGATCCACGGGTGCCGTGACCTCGGCCCGGTCGCGGACGAAGATGGGGTGGTGACCACCGCAGCGTCGACGTCGCTCGCACCGGTGGATCGCGCGCCGAGAGCTGTTCCGATGAGCGTCATCGTGGGCGCGCTGATCCTCGCCGCGAGCGGGGTGCCCTTGGTCGCCGAGCTGCCGCGCGACGGCGCGCCCGCCGGGGCCGCCGTGTCGCTGGTCGCGTGGCTGGGGCTCGGCATCGCGGGTGTGGTTCTGCTGGACCGGCTCCCTCGCTCGCCGATCGGCTGGGCCTGCGTGGCTGCGGCCACGACTCCGGCCGTCGCCATGTGCGCCGGCTATCTCGTGCTCGGTAGCGGGACCGGCGACCCTCGGCTGCCGCGGGTCGCCGCCGAGTGGGGGCCGTTGACGCTGGTGGCGCTGGTCCTGCCCATGCTCGCCGTAGCCGTTCCGCGTGCCCGGACCCGCGCAGACCGGAGATGGCGGGTGTGGATCGTCGCGTCGTGCGTGGGCGCCCTCACGGCGGCATGCATCGCGTGGTTCGCGGGAACGCCCGACACCTTCGGCATCAGCGCGGCGGCCGGCATCGGCGTCGTCGCGATCGTGGTCGCCGCCTCGGGATTCGTGGCCGAGCCCCGTCCGGTCATCGAGCCGCTCGTCGACATCGGCCTCATCGTGGCGGGCATCGCGATCGCTGCCGGTGCCGGCGGCGTCATCGTCTCGATCGCGCGGCATGAGCGGATCTTCGGTCCGGAGGCCCTCGGGGCGTTCGCGACGGCTGCGACGTTGGCGCTGACCGTCCCGGCCGCGTGGTGGCTGCGCCGGGAGTTCCTGACGCGGCGCTACGGCACCGGCGTGCTCTCGGCCGCCGAGATCGCCGCACTGACCGCCGACCTGACGAGCACGGCGGATCCCCGTGCGCTCCTGACGAAGGCCGCCGCCATGGTCACGGCCACCAGCGGCGTCGACGAGACGTACCTGCTGCTCGATGACGTGCCCGCTCCCGAGGGCTGGGTGCGCTGGCCGCTGCTCGTCGGCGACGAGCAGGTCGGCACGATGCTGCTGCGCCCGTCGAGTCCCGGCGGCCTGGAAGCACGCCAGGATCGCGCCTGCCGCCAGCTGCTCCCCACGGTCGCGCTCGTCGCACGGGCAGTGGCACTGGCGCTCGATGCCGAGTACGCCCGCCACGATGTCGTCCACCAACGCGATCTCGAGCGCGCGCGGATCCTGGCCGACCTGCACGACGACCTCGGGCCGGTCCTCGCCGGGATGAGCATGCGCGTGCAGGCCGCGCGGGAGGCCCACCCCCTGCCCGAGCTCGACGACCTCGCCGGCGACCTCGCCGAGTGCCGAGCCGATCTGCGCCGGATCGTGTCCGGGCTCGCGCCGGTCGCGCTGAGCCAGGGAGATCTGGGCGCTGCCATCGCCCGGGTGGTCGAGTCGTTCAACGGCGGGGCGACCCGCGTCAGGCTGACGACGGACGTCCCCAAGCAGCTCGACCCCCGTACGTCCGTCGTGGTCTACCGAGCCGTGGCCGAGGGCATCACCAACGCGATCAAGCACGCGCGGGCGGAGCAGGTCTCGATCAGCATCACGGACGGCTCGAGCGGGCTGTGCGTGTCCGTGACGGACGACGGCATCGCCGGCGCCGTGGTGCCCGGTGTCGGCCTGCAGTCACTGGGGAGCCGGGCCGCCGAGATCGGCGGCACACTCACGATCGAGCCCGCGGGGCCCAGAGGCACGCGGTTGCTGCTGACCGTCCCGGCGGACAGGCGATGATCGGGGTGGTCGTGGTCGACGACCACCCCGTCGTCCTCGCCGGGCTCACCGCACTCATCGCGGCCGATCCGTCGATGACGGTGGTCGGGAGCGCGGCGAGCGCGGCCGAGGCCGAGCGGCTCGAGACGGCCGCAGAGCCCGACGTGTGCGTCGTCGACCTCCAGCTGCCCGACGGCGACGGGATCACCCTCGGCGCCAGGCTGAAGAGCCGCTGGCCGGGCACCCGGGTGCTCATCTTGACGATGGCGTCGGACCCGGGAGCGGTGATCCGCAGCCTGGCCTCCGGGCTCGACGGCTACCTGCTCAAGGACTCCGACCCCGCCGAGCTCCGCGCCGCGATCTGCTCGGCTGCGCAGGGCTCGACCGTACTCGGCCGTGGCGCGAGCGGGCCCGTCGTGGTCGCCGCGACCGTGCTGCCGGACGCCAACCCCCTCGCTGCGCTCGACACGCGTGACCGGGAGATCCTCGCGCTCCTCGTGCAGGGTCTGGGCCCCTCGCAGATCGCCGGTCGGCTTTTCCTCGCCCCCAAGACCGTGCGCAACCGCATCTCCACGATGCTCACCAAGCTCGGTGTGGCCACCCGTCAGGAGGCTGTCGCGCTCGGCGTTGCCGGAGGCCTGGGCGCCTGACCCCCGTCCTGACGACGAGAGGGGCGGCCGGCAGGTCGCCGGTCGCCCCTCTCGTCCACCTCTGCGGCGGTGGTCAGCCCTCGTCGTCGGACAGCAGGTTGCGCGTGCGGTTCGGGTCGACCGGGACGCCGGGGCCCATGGTCGACGACATCGTGGTCTTGCGGACGTAGCGCCCCTTGGCGGCGGACGGCTTCAGCCGCAGGATCTCGTCCAGGGCGGCGCCGTAGTTCTCGATCAGGGCCTGCTCGGTGAACGAGGCCTTGCCGATCGGGAAGTTCAGGTTCGAGTGCTTGTCGACCCGGAACTCGATCTTGCCGCCCTTGATCTCGGAGACGGCCTTGGCGACGTCCATCGTCACCGTGCCGGTCTTCGGGTTCGGCATCAGGCCACGCGGACCGAGCACCTTGCCGAGCGTGCCCACCTTGCCCATGAGGTCGGGCGTGGCGACGGCCGCGTCGAAGTCGGTCCACCCGCCCTTGACCTTCTCGATCATGTCGTCACCGCCGACGAAGTCGGCCCCCGCGGCCCGTGCCTCCTCGGCCTGCTCCCCGTTGGCGAAGACCAGGACCCGGGCGGTCTTGCCAGTGCCGTTCGGAAGGTTGACGGTGCCGCGGACCATCTGGTCCGCCTTGCGCGGGTCGACGCCCAGACGCATCGAGACCTCGACGGTCGGGTCGAACTTCGTGCTGACGCTGTCCTTGACCAGCCGGACGGCCTCCAGGGGGGCGTACAGCTCGGACGGGTCGATCTTCTCCACCGCGGCGCGGTAGGCCTTGCTGCGCTTCATGTCTGCTCCTTCGCAGGTCGTGGTCGTCGAGCCGCGCGGGCTCTCCCACGTCGCACCCGGACGGTCCGGGTGCGCGGTCGTGCGTCCGGTCAGGCGGTGACCGTGATGCCCATCTGGCGGGCGGTGCCCTCGATGATCTTCATCGCGGCCTCGACGTCGTTCGCGTTGAGGTCGGGCATCTTGGTCTCGGCGATCTCGCGGACCTGGGCGGACGTGATCGAGCCGGCCTTGGTCTTCGGCGGGGTGCTCGAGCCCTTCTCCAGGCCGGCGGCCTTGAGGATCAGGCGCGAGGCCGGCGGGGTCTTCAGCGTGAAGTCGAACGAACGGTCCTCGTAGACCGTGATCTCGACCGGGATGACGTTCCCGCGCTGAGCCTCGGTGGCGGCGTTGTACGCCTTGCAGAACTCCATGATGTTGACGCCGTGCTGGCCCAGGGCGGGGCCGACGGGCGGCGCCGGGTTCGCGGCGCCGGCCTGGATCTGGAGCTTGATCAGGCCGACGACCTTCTTCTTCTTCGGTGCCATGGTGTGTCGGGTCCTTCGTCTTCGTCTTGCCCCGGGAGCGGCGCCCTCGGGGGTCGTGCGGTCGTGCTAGTTCTTCACGATCTGGCTGAACGCCAGCTCGACCGGGGTCTCCCGGCCGAAGATCTCGACCAGGCCGGTGACCTTCTGCGCTTCGGCGTTGATCTCCGAGACGGTCGCGTGCAGGGTCGCGAACGGCCCGTCCACGACGGTGACCGAGTCGCCGACGGCGAAGTCGACCTCGATGGCCTGAGCGGGCGCGGACCCGGAGGTCGTCGGCGCGGCGCCGGCGCTCGCGGCCTTCTTCTCCGGTGCCGGCGCGAGGATCTTGACGACCTCGTCGAGGGACAGCGGCGCGGGCTGGTGGCCGTGGCCGACGAAGCCCGTGACGCCGGGGGTGTGCCGGATCGCCCCCCACGACTCGTCGGTCAGGTCCATGCGGACCAGCACGTAGCCGGGGAACTTGTTCCGGCGGACGAACTTGCGCACGCCGCCCTTGATCTCGGTGACCTCCTCCATCGGCACCTCGACCTGGAAGACGTAGTCCTCCATGTTGAGCGTGACGATGCGGGTCTCGATGTTGCCCTTGACCTTGTTCTCGTAGCCCGCGTACGAGTGGATGACGTACCAGTCGCCGGGCGCGACCCGCATCTGCTCGCGGAACACGACGGCCGGATCCTCCTCCTCGGCGGCGTCGGCCGCGTCGTCGACGAGGGTCTCGGCCTCCTGGAGGACCTCGAGCTCGGCGATCTCCTCGGCGGTCTCGGCCTCCACGATCGCCTCGGCGACCTCCTCGGCCTCGACGAGGTCCTGCGCAGCCACGATCTCCTCGGCCGCATCGACCGCGTCGGCAGCCTCCTCGGCGGCGAACGGGTCAGTCACGGGGAAGTCCTGGTCGGACACGGTGGTCGGTCTCCTTGCGCTTGGCGGATCGGTCGGTTCAGCCGAAGACGAACAGGACGGCGCGGGCGAAGATGTAGTCGAGCGCGGCGATGATGCCGGCCATGACCAGCACGAACACCAGCACGACGATCGTGTAGTTCACGAGCTCGTTGCGCGTGGGCCAGATGACCTTGCGCAGCTCGAACACGACCTGGCGGATGAACAGCGCCAGCCGCTCGAACACGTTGCCCCGGCCGCGGTCCTTGCGACCGCGCCCCTCCGACCCGCGGTCGGACAGGGCGTCGGTGTCCGTCATGGTCCTGCCTTCACTTCGCGCGGGGGCGTCCCGCGGGCCGTCGATCCGTACTCGTCCTGCTCGTGCTGCGTGTCGTGCACCTGCTCGTCCTGCATCGTCACTCGCAGGGCCGGAGGGACTTGAACCCCCAACCGCCGGTTTTGGAGACCGGTGCTCTACCAATTG
>JAFIHP010000429.1 GCA_017849335.1 Actinomycetales bacterium
CCCGACCGGGCCAAGTGGCCGACCATCTAGGACCGCCCCACCTCGCGGCATCGCCCCGATGCCGTCGTGCTCTCCACGATCCAGGTGCCCCGCGAAGAACTGCGCCGCCCCGGGCGGCGTGTGGAGAACCGCCAGGTTCCCGGCGGCCTCGGCCCGCAGCAGCAGCTCGGGGGCGATGCGGGCCAACGCCGCACCCGTACCGGGCACCGGGATCGAGGTGTCGAACGCGGCGTCCGCACCCACGACGTAGACGACCGTCCCGTCCGGGCCTGCCGCCTTGGTGGCACCGATCGCATCGAGGTCGCGCGACAGCGTGGCCTGGGTCACGGCGACGCCCTCATCGGCCAGGATCCGGCGCAGCTCGTCCTGCGACGAGACCGACCGCCCGGCGATGATCGACGCGATGCGAGCACGCCGCGCGGTCATCGTCCGGGGCGCGGCCGCCGTCAGCCGGCCGGTGTCGCCGCCGCGCGGCACGCGGCCTCCCAACGGTCTAGGGCCGCCTCGACGTCGTCGTCCGTCAGCGTCAACGGCGGGACGAAGCGGATCACGTCCGGGCCGATCGCGTTGACGAGCAGTCCGTTCGCCCGCGCCGCCCGCTCGATCTCGGGCGCGCGCGGCGCCGGTGGCGGCCCGACCACGGCCGCCAGCATCAGCCCGCGACCGCGCACGTGGACGACGGCTCCGCCCGACCGAGCCGCGATCCCGTCGGCGAGACGCTGACCGACGACCTTGGCCCGGTCGAGCAGCCCGTCGGACTCGATCGCGTCGAGGACCGCGAGGGCGGCACGAGTGCTCACGGGGTTCCCGCCGAACGTCGAGCCGTGCGAGCCCGGCGTGAACAGCGAGGCCGCCCGTCCCAGCCCGATGCACGCGCCGACCGGGAGCCCGCCGGCCAGCCCCTTAGCCAATGTCACCACGTCCGGGCGGACGCCCTCGTGCTGATGCGCGAACCAGGCTCCGGTCCGCCCGATGCCGGTCTGGACCTCGTCGAGGACCAGCAGCGCTCCCGCGGCATCGGCAGCCGAACGGGCCGCCGCGAGGTAGCCCGCCGGCGGGACCACCACGCCGGACTCCCCGAGGATCGGTTCCAGGAACACCGCCGCGACCGACTCGTCCACCGCCTCGTGCAGAGCGGCCGCGTCGCCGTACGGCACGACGCGAACGTCGCCCGGCAGAGGGCGGAACGGGTCGGCCTTGGCCGGCTGCGCGGTGAGGGCGAGCGCGCCCATCGTGCGGCCGTGGAAACCCCGGTCCGCGACGACGACGGTCCCGCGGCCGGTCAGCCGCGTCAGCTTGAACGCCGCCTCGTTCGCCTCCGCGCCGGAGTTGCAGAAGAAGACCCGAGCCGTCGGGTCCTCGACGAGGCCGACGAGCCGCTCCGCCAAGGCGATCGCCGGCGGCGTCGCGGCGAGGTTGCTCGTGTGCCCGAGGGTCGACAGCTGCTCGGTCACGGCCGCGACGAGGCGCGGATCGCCGTGCCCCAGGGAGTTGACCGCGATGCCCGCGACGAGGTCGACGTACTCGGTGCCAGCGTCGTCCCACACGCGCGCCCCGGAGCCACGAACCAGGAGCAGGTTCGGGGTGCCGTAGTTGTCCATGAGCGCGGACTGCCAGCGCTCGGTCCAGTCGGTCATGCGGACGCCTCCCGGGGAACGGCCGGACCGTCAGGGAGCACCATCGTCCCGACGCCGGAATCGGTGAACACCTCGAGCAGGACCGAGTGCGGCAGGCGCCCGTCGATGACGTGGGCGCGCGGGACCCCGCCCTCCACGGCACGCAGGCACGCCTCCATCTTGGGCACCATGCCGGACTCGAGCGTCGGCAGCAGCGCCCGCAGCTCCTGCGCCCCGATCGTGCGGATGACGGACGCGGCGTCCGGCCAGTTCGCGTACAGCCCTTCGACGTCCGTCAGCACGACCAGCTTCTCGGCCCCCAGCGCGACGGCCAGCGCGGCGGCCGCCGTGTCCGCGTTGACGTTGTGGGCGACGCCGTCGGCGTCGCGCGCGACGGTCGACACCACGGGGATGAGGTCCTCGTCGAGCAGCCGGACGACGAAGTCGGGCCGGACGTCGACGACATCGCCGACCTGGCCGATGTCCACCGGCTCGCCGTCGACCAGCGCATCGCGGCGCTGGGCCGTGAACAGGTGCGCGTCCTCCCCGGACAGCCCGACCGCGTACGGCCCGTGGTCGTTGAGGAGACCGACGAGCTCGCGCTGGACCTGGCCGACCAGCACCATGCCGACGACGTCCATGACCTCCGGGGTCGTCACGCGCAGCCCGCCCTTGAACTCCGACGCGACGCCGAGCTTGCCCAGCATCGCACTGATCTGCGGGCCACCGCCGTGGACGACCACCGGTCGCAGCCCCGCCAGGCGCAGGAACAGCACGTCCTCGGCGAACCCCGCCTTCAGCGCGTCGTCGGTCATCGCGTTGCCGCCGTACTTCACGACCACGGTCGCCCCGTGGAAGCGCTCCAGCCACGGCAGGGCCTCGGCGAGGACGGCCGCCTTCGCCGCCGCACCCGTCAGGTCAGTCATGAAGGCTCCTCACGTCGCGTACGCGGAGTTCTCGTGCACGTAGTCGGCGGTCAGGTCGTTGGTCCAGATCGTCGCCTGGGCGTCACCGGCCGCGAGGTCGACCGTGATGCGGACGTCGCGCCCGGACAGGTCGACCAGCGCCCGGTCGTCGCCGACGCCTCCCCCGCGGCACACTCGGATTCCGTTGATCCAGACGTCGACCTGGCTGGGCTCGAACGCGGCCGACGTCGTTCCCACCGCAGACAGGATCCGTCCCCAGTTCGGGTCCTCGCCGTGGATCGCGCACTTGAGCAGGTTGCTCCGCGACACCGCTCGCGCGACATCGACGGCCTCGGCCTCGGTCGCCGCGTGCTCGACGACGATCTCGATGTCCTTCGACGCGCCCTCCGCGTCGCCGATCAGCTGCCGGGCGAGGTCGGCGCAGACAGCGCCGACGAGGTCGGCCAGCACCGCCTCGTCCGGCTCGATCCCCGACGCGCCGCTGGCGAGCAGCAGGACGGTGTCGTTGGTGCTCATGCACCCGTCCGAGTCGATGCGGTCGAACGTGACGGACGTGGCGCGGCGGAGCACCCGGTCGGCCGTCCGCGCGTCGACCACCGCGTCCGTCGTGAGGACGACCAGCATCGTCGCGAGTGCCGGGGCCAGCATGCCCGCTCCCTTGGCCATCCCGCCCACGGTCACGCCCTCGCGCACGACCACGGCCGTCTTCGGCACGGTGTCGGTGGTCATGATCGCGACGGCGGCGTCGGCGCCGCCGTCGACGTCGAGCGCCTCCGCCGCAGCGTCCACGCCGGCGAGCAGCGCCGGCATCGGCAGCCGCTCCCCGATCAGCCCGGTCGAGCACACGGCGACGTCGCCGGGCCCGACCTCCGTGCCGAGGGCCGTCAGCGACACCGCGACCTGCTCGGCCGTGTGGTGGGTGTCCTCGAAGCCCTCCGGGCCGGTGCAGGCGTTGGCGCCGCCGGAGTTGAGCACCACGGCACGCAGCCGTCCGTCCGACAGCACCTGCCGCGTCCACTGCACGGGCGCGGCCTGGAAGCGGTTCGACGTGAAGACGCCTGCGGCGACGTCGAGCGGCCCGTCGTTGACCACGAGCGCGAGATCGGGACGCCCCGACGCCTTGATCCCGGCGGTGACGCCGGTGGCGCGGAACCCCTGGGCGCTGGTGACGGTCATGGAGCGACTCCGTTCGCGGTGAGTCCGGCCGTCTCGTCGAGGCCGAGCACGAGGTTGGCGTTCTGCAGGGCCTGGCCCGCCGCGCCCTTCCCGAGGTTGTCGATGACCGACACGACCACGACGCGACCGGCGTGCTCGTCGACGGCGGCCTGGAGGTGCACGGCGTTCGTTCCGAAGACCGAGGACGTCTGCGGCCACGAGCCGGCGGGGAGGACGTGGACGAACGGCTCGTCGGCGTACGCGTCGAGCAGCGCGGACCGCACGGCGTCCGTCGTGGTCCCGGGCCGGGCGACGGCGGTGCACGTCGCGACGATGCCGCGCGGCATCGGGGCGAGGAGGGGCGTGAACGAGAGCGCGACCGGGACGGCCGCGACGTCGGACAGCGCCTGCTCCATCTCCGGGGTGTGCTGGTGCACGCCCCCGACCTTGTACGGCGACATCGATCCCATGACCTGGGTCGCGAGGAGGGAGTCCGTCGGCTTGCGCCCCGCCCCGGACGTCCCGGACGCGGCCACGATGACGACGTCCGTCGGGTCGGCCAGGCCGGCGGCGAGCACCGGGGCGAGGGCGACGACCACACTTGTGGCGTAGCAGCCCGGGTTGGCGACGCGCGTGCTCGCGGCGATCCGCTCGCGGTGGCCCGGGAGCTCCGGCAGGCCGTAGGTCCAGGAGCCGGCGTGGCTCGGGTTGTAGTACGTGCGCCAGGCGTCGGCGTCGCGCAGCCGGAAGTCCGCGCCGAGATCGACCACCGGGAGCCCGTCCGGGAGCTCGGCGGCCAGGGCTGCGGACTCCCCGTGCGGGAGTGCGAGGAAGACGATGTCCGCGTCGGCGAGCGTGGCGGGGTCCGTCGGCAGCAGCGGACGGTCGGCGAGCGTCACGAGGTTCGGGTGGAGGGCCCCGAGGGTCTGTCCGGCGCTGCTGCCGGCCGCGAGCGGACCGACCTCGATGTCCGGGTGCGCGGCGAGGAGCCGCAGCAGCTCGCCTCCTGCGTAGCCCGACGCGCCGGCGACCGCTGCCCTGATCATGGCGTCACTATACGCATACGCGCATAGAAGCCATCGCCCGCCCCCGGAGCGCCCCCGGGTGTTGAGGTTGGTGGCGGTCCATCAGACCGCGGACCGCCACCAACCTCAACAGCGGCGGGGTCAGGTGCGGAGGACGGCGCCGACGCGAGCAGTCGCCTCGGCGAGGGCCGCGTCCCGCGCGGCAGCGGTCTCGGCCGCGTCGAGCGTGCGGTCCGGCGCGCGGAAGCGCAGCGCGAACGCGAGCGACTTCTTGCCCGCCGGCACCTGCGGTCCCGCGTACACGTCGAACAGCCGGACCGACTCCAGCAGCTCTCCGGCGCCGGCGCGGACCGCCGCGAGGACCTCCGACGACGGGACGCCGGCATCGACGACGAGCGCCAGGTCCTCCTTGGCGACGGGCTGCGTGCCGACCACCGGTGCGGACCGGACGTCCGGGGCCGCCGCGATCACCGCGTCGAGGTCCAGCCACATCGCCGCCGCCCGCGCCGGCAGCCCCGAGGCCTCGACGACGCGCGGATGCAGCTCGCCCGCAGCGCCGACGACGACGCCGTCGAGGACCAGGCGCGCCACGCGGCCGGGGTGGAACGACGGATCGTCACCGGCCTCTACCACCAGCTCGACGCCGCAGGCATCAGCGACGACGCGCGCGGTCGCGACGGCGTCCGCCCAGCCGGCCGCGATAGCCGGCCCCCACCAGCCCTCCGGCTGACGCTGGCCGGCGAACAGGGCCGCGACGTGCGTCGGCTGGACGGGGAGAAGCTCGTTGAGCTCGGCCCACTCCTGCTCCGTCGGCCGGCGGTCGACGCCCTGGCGACGGTTCGCGACGTCCGCCACCTCACCGAGGAATACCGACCCGACCTCGAACAGGCGCAGATCGACCAGGCCGCGCCCGACGTTGCGGCGGGCCACCGACACCAGCCCTGGGAGCAGCGTGCCGCGAAGGTGCGGCTGCTCGTCGGACATCGGGTTGGCGAGCACCGGCGTGCGCCGACGGACGTCGTCGGCGGGCAGCTGCAGCGCATCCAGCTCGTCGACGCCGACGAACGGGTAGGTCAGCACCTCGACCAGGCCGCGCGACGCGAGCACCGTACCGACCCGGCGGCGAAGCCGCTGCGCACGCGTGAGCCCCCGGCCGAGCGGGGCGGCCGGAAGCGTCGACGGCAGCAGGTCGTACCCGTGCAGCCGGACGACCTCCTCGACGAGGTCGATCGGGTCCGTGAGGTCCGGACGCCACGATGGCGGAACGACCCGCAGGTCGTGCTCCCCCGAGACCTCGCAGCCGATCCCGACGAGCAGGTCGACCACGGTCTCGCGCGGGATCGTCATGCCGGCGACAGCTCCGGGCTCGGTCGCCGGAAGGTCGATGACCGCCGGCGCGACCGGCGCCTCGACGGCGGTCATGCCCACGTAGTGGCCGCCACCGTGCTCCAGCAGCAGCGCGGCCGCACGCGCGGACGCGTACGGCGCCAGGTCGCGGTCGACACCGCGCTCGAACCGACGCGATGCCTCGCTCGACAGCTTGTGCCGCCGCGAGACGCGCGCGATAGTCGCCGGGTCGAAATGCGCGGCCTCCAGCGCGATGCTGGTGGTGGCATCGTCGATCTCGCTGTGCAGGCCGCCCATCACACCGGCGAGCCCGATGGTGCCGGAGTCGTCGGCGATCACGAGGTCGTCGGCGGACAGCGTCCGACGCACGTGGTCGAGGGTCTCGAACTCCTCCCCCGCCGCCGGACGCGACGCCCGCACCGGGCCGTGGAGCTTGTCTAGGTCGAACGCGTGCAGGGGCTGGCCGAGCTCGATCATCACGTAGTTCGTGACGTCGACGGCGAGCGAGACCGGACGCATGCCGCAGGCCACGAGACGGGTCTGCATCCCCAGCGGTGAGGGTGCGGCCGGATCGAAGCCGACGATCGTGCGCAGCGTGAACAGGTCGCATGCGCCGAGGTCGTCGCTCGCGCAGGGGTGCGGCGCGCGGTCGGCCGCCGGCGCAGGCAGGTCGACCAGGGCGGTGCCCGGATCCTCGAACGGCACGCCGTACGCCAGCGCGGTCTCGCGCGCGATCCCGCGGATCGACAGGGCGTAACCGCGGTCCGGGGTGATCGCGATGTCGAGCACCTCGTCGCCGACGCCCAGCAGCGCCGCCGCGTCGTCGCCCGGTTCGGCACTGCCGACCGGCAGCACCCGGATCCCGGAGTGGTCGTCGCCCAGCTCAAGCTCCCGCTCGGAACAGATCATGCCGTCGGAGACCTTGCCGTAGGTGCTGCGCGCGGCGATCTCGAACCCGCCCGGAAGGACGGTGCCCGGCAGCGCGACGACCACGAGGTCGTCCACCGCGAAGTTGCGCGCGCCGCAGACGATCCCCCGCACGCCGCCGTTCTCGGTGCCGACGTCGACCTGGCAGAACCGGATCGGCTTCTTGAACTCGGTGAGCTCCCCGATCTCGAGCACCCGGCCGACGACGAGGGGGCCGGTGACGCCCGCACCGATCGTCTCCACCGTCTCGACCTCGAGACCGGCGCGGATCAGGCGCGTCGCGATGTCACGCCCACTCTGGTCGGCCGGGATCGCGACGAGGTCGCGCAGCCAGGACACCGGGGCGCGCATCAGGCCTCCACTCCGAACGCGAGACTGAACCGGGCGTCGCCCTCGACGATGTCGTGCATGTCGGCGACGCCGTTGCGGAACATGAGCGTCCGTTCGACGCCCATCCCGAAGGCGAACCCGCGGTACTGCGTGGGGTCGATCCCGACTGCGACGAGCACCCGCGGGTTGACCATGCCGCAGCCGCCCCACTCGATCCAGCCCTCGCTCCCACAGGTGCGGCACGGCCGGTCCGGGTTGCCGACCGACTCACCGCGGCACACGAAGCACTGCAGGTCGACCTCGGCGCTGGGCTCGGTGAACGGGAAGTAGGACGGGCGCATCCGCGTGCGGATGCCCTCTCCGAACATCGCCGCTGCGAAGTGGTCGAGCGTCCCGCGGAGGTCGCCCATCGTGATGTCGCGGTCGACGGCGAGCCCCTCGATCTGGTGGAACACCGGCGTGTGGGTCGCGTCGAGCTCGTCCGTCCGGTACACGCGACCGGGCGCGATGACGTAGATCGGCAGCGGCCGGTCCAGCATGGAGCGGATCTGCACCGGCGACGTGTGCGTGCGCAGCACCACGCCGCTGTCCGGCGCGGCCACGAAGAACGTGTCCTGCATCGTGCGGGCCGGGTGATCCGGGCCGATGTTGAGCGCGTCGAAGTTCGCCCACTCGGCCTCGACCTCGGGGCCTTCGGCGATCTCGTAGCCCATCGCGACGAACACGTCGCCGACGCGCTCCATGAGGGTCGTCAGCGGGTGCCGAGCTCCCACCGGCTGCCAGTCCGTCGGGAGGGTGACGTCGACGGACTCCTCCACGAGGACGCGCGCGTCGCGTTCGGCCTCCAGCACCGCCTGCCGCTCGTCGAGGGCCGCCTTGACGGCCGCGCGCGCCTGACCGACGCGCTTGCCGGCCTCCGCCTTCGCAGCGGGCGGCAGCGCGCCGATCTCACGGTTGGCCAGCGCGATCGGCGAGCGATCGCCCGCGTGCGCGAGCCGGACCGCCTTGAGGGCATCGAGGTCTCCCGCTGCGGCCACGGCCGCGACCGCGTCGGCCACCATCGCGTCGATCGCGGCGGCGTCCAGGCTGGCGACCTGCTTGGGGTCGAACGACGTGTTGGGACCAGACACCGCTACTCCCCCAGGATCGCGCGGACGAGCGTCGCGACCGACTCGTCAAGGTCGCCGGTGCCACGCAGGACGAGCTCGGGCGCCTCCGGCGGCTCGTACTCCTGCCCGACGCCGGTGAGGTTCGGGAGCGCCCCGCTGGCGGCCTTGGCGTACAGGCCCTTGGTGTCGCGTTCGCTGACCACATCGAGCGGGGTGTCGACGTATACCTCGACGAGCTCGCC
>JAFIHP010000430.1 GCA_017849335.1 Actinomycetales bacterium
GCGGTCTCCTCGACCACGACGACGGCCTCGGGCTCGGCCGCAGCGGTCTCGACCACCGCGGTCTCCGCCTCGGCGACCGCCAGGAGCTCGCGCTCCCACTCGGCCAGCGGCTCGACCTGCTCGACCGAACCGCCACCGGCGCGGGCGACCAGGCCCTCGGCGACGCCGTCCGCGATCACGCGGGTGAGCAGCGCGACCGAACGGATCGCGTCGTCGTTGCCCGGGATCGGGAAGTCGACCTCGTCCGGGTCGCAGTTGGTGTCGAGAACCGCGATGACTGGGATGCCGAGCTTGCGAGCCTCGCCGACGGCGATGTGCTCCTTCTTCGTGTCGACGATCCACACCGCGCTCGGCACCTTGGCCATGTCGCGGATACCGCCGAGCGTGCGCTCGAGCTTGTCCTTCTCGCGGCGCAGGACGAGGAGCTCCTTCTTCGTCAGGCCGGACGCGGCCACGTCGTCGAAGTCGATCTCCTCGAGCTCCTTCAGGCGCTGGAGGCGCTTGTGGACGGTCTGGAAGTTGGTGAGCATGCCGCCCAGCCACCGCTGGTTGACGTAGGGCATCCCGACGCGCGTGGCCTGCTCGGCGATCGCCTCCTGGCCCTGCTTCTTGGTGCCGATGAACATCACGGTGCCGCCGTGGGCGACGGTCTCCTTGACGAACTCGTAGGCGCGGTCGATGAACGACAGCGACTGCTGCAGGTCGATGATGTAGATGCCGTTGCGCTCGGTGAAGATGAAGCGCTTCATCTTGGGGTTCCAGCGGCGGGTCTGGTGCCCGAAGTGGACACCGCTCTCCAGCAGCTGGCGCATGGTCACGACGGCCATGGCTGCACTCCTGTTCGCGCCGGCCCGGCAGGGCGCGACGCTTCGTCGGTTGTCGGCGGCAGGCGGGTGCCCACTGCCCCTGACGGCCCCCGGGCGCCGCATCCCCCGAGAGGGACCGACCGGCGCTCGGCGCACACATGCTGTGCGAGGCGGACCGTGCGAATTCCCGGGCGGCGAGCCGACCGGGTGGGGCAAGTCTACGCGCCGCGAGGCGATGCTCCGTCCACCGGAGGTCCGGGGCCGGGGCAGCCTCCACAGGCGCGCCCGGTCGGCCCGTCCGACACGGCCGTCGGGTGAGGCTGCCGGCATGACCGCCGCACCCCTCCTGCTCGCCGTCGTCCTGGCGCTCGCGGGCGCCCGTCCCGGCGAGGTCGGGGTCTGGCCCGTCGACGGCACGCACGTCGTCGAGCCGTTCGCGCCCCCGGAGCACGACTGGCAGGCGGGGCACCGGGGAGTTGACCTGGCGGCGGCCCCGGGGGCCGGCGTCCGGGCGATGGCCGCCGGCCGGGTCGTGTTCGCCGGGCGGGTCGCCGGCAAGCCGGTGGTCTCCGTCGAGCTCGCCGACGGGCGGCGGGTGACCTACGAGCCGGTCCTGGCGTCGGTGGTGGTCGGGCAGCAGGTGGCGGCGGGCGACGTGCTCGGGGTGGTGGCGGGGTCCGGGGGTCATTGCGGCGGCGGGTGCCTCCACGTCGGGCTGCGCACCGGCACGGGCTACGCCGACCCGCTCTCGCTCCTGGGCCGACGTCCCGCCATCCTCAAGCCCCTCTGACCCCCGACGCGCCCTGAATGGTCGCTAAAACCGGACATATCGCCGAAATAGCGACCACCTGAGGCGCCTCGACGGCTAGGCGCGGGGGTGCGCCTGAGCGAACGTCGCCCGCAGCCGCTCGACCGACACGTGCGTGTAGCGCTGCGTGGTGGCCAACGACGCGTGACCGAGGAGCTCCTGGACGGCCCGCAGGTCGGCCCCGCCCTCGAGGACGTGCGTGGCGGCGCTGTGGCGCAGGCCGTGCGGTGCCAGGTCCGGCACGCCGGCCAGCGCGGTGAGGCGATGGACGACGGAGCGGACGGTGCGCGGATCGACCCGGCGCCCGCGGGCGCCGACGAACAGCGCGGCGCCGGCCGCCGGCGTCGCGAGCTGGGAGCGGACCGCGAGCCAGTCGTCGAGCGCCGCACCGGCGGGGCCGCCGAACGGCACGGTCCGCTGCTTGTCGCCCTTGCCGGTCACGCGCACGGTCCGGCGCACCCGGTCGGCGTCGTCGACGTCGATCCCGCACAGCTCGGACACGCGGATGCCGGTGCCGTACAGGAGCTCGACCATCGCGCGGTCTCGTGCCGCCAGCGGCGACCCGTCGTCCGCCGCGACAGCAGCGAACTCCATCAGCGCGCGCGCCTGCCCGGCGTCGAGGACCGTCGGCAACACCGCGGCGGGCCGCGGGCTGGCCAGACGCGCCCCGGCGTCCGCGCCGGCCAGGCCACGACGCTCACACCAGGAGGTGAAGGCACGGCCGGCGGCGGCCCGGCGGGCAAGGCTCGCGCGCGCCAGTCCCCGCGCCGCATCGGCGGCCAGCCAGGCACGAAGGTGACCGAGGCGGATCCCCGCGACGTCGCGCACGTCGTACTTGGCGCAGAACACGCACAGACTGGCGGCGTCGGCGCGGTAGGCCCGCACCGTGGCCGGGCTGCATCCGCGTTCGTCCCGCAGGTGCGTGACGAACGCGTCGAGCGCGTCCGCCAGACCGGGCGGAAGCGACTCGAGGTCGGTCGTCGCGGACGATGCGCTCACGACTCCATGGTCACCGGTCAGGTACGGCCGGCGGCGCAGGCGCGCCAGCGGGCATCCTCCGCACGTGCCAGGCCCCGGACCTCCAGC
>JAFIHP010000431.1 GCA_017849335.1 Actinomycetales bacterium
ATCGGCCCGCCCGGGCCGGTGACGCGCTGGTTCGTGACCTCCATTGCCCGGGTCTTCAGACCGCCTCTACCCGCGCGTTGTAGTGCTTCTGGATCCAGTCGCACGTCATGTTGATCGCGGTCGCCGTCAAGATGATGAGCAGGCCCGGAATGACCACGGCGGCCGGGTTGTCGGTCAGCAGGTTGCGGCCGTCGGCGAGCTGGCGTCCCCAGTCGGGCTCGCCCGGACCGACCCCCAACCCGAGGAACGACAGAGCCGACATCGCGACGAGCGCGAACGCGACGTTCAGCAGCATCGTCGCGATGGCGATGGGGATGACGTTCGGGAGGATGTGGCGGAACATGATCCGCCACCGGCTCAGGCCCAGGACCTTCGCAGACTCGATGTAGGGCCGGGTCGACTGCGTCATCACCGCGCTTCGCATCATGCGGATGTCGGTGGGGGAGAAGAGGACGATCAGGATGACGACCGTCACCCAGTAGCCGCCGCCGACGAGCCCGGCCACGACGAGCGCGACCAGCGTCACGGGCAAGGCGAGGAGGAGGTCCGCGTACTTCGACAGCAGCAGGTCGATCCAGCCGCCCTGGTAGCCCGAGACGGTGCCGAGCAGCATCCCGATGAGCATCGAGCCCAGGGCGATCGCGATCGGACCGACGACGGCGGACCGCGTGCCGGCGATGCTGAGGGACAGGATGTCGCGGCCGAGGTCGTCCGTGCCGAAGATGTGGCCAGGCGTTCCCGCCGGGCTGACGCCGAGCAGGGCGTCCTGGCGGATCGAGTCGCCGAGCACCCACGAGCCGACCGTGGCGAACAGGAAGACCACCAGCAGGATCGTCGCGCTGATGAGCACGGTCCAGGAGATCCGTCTCATGCTGCGGCCCGCTTCCGGACCCGCGGGTCGACGGCGAAGTAGAGCAGGTCGACGGCCAGCGCCACCAGCGCGATCACGGCCGCGGTGAGCAGCGTCACCGCCTGGACGACGGGGACGTCCTTGTAGGTCACCGAGTTCGCGAGCAGGGAGCCGATCCCCGGGAGGGCGAACGTGATCTCGACCAGGATCGTCCCCCCGAACAGGAAGGTGAGCACGAGCCCGAGGCTGGTGATGACGGGAAGAAGGGCGTTGCGCAGGACGAGGACCTGGATCTGACGGTTGGTGAGGCCCCGACTGCGCGCGAACGCGACGTAGTCCTGGTCGAGCTCGGCGAGCACGGCGGTGCGGGTCAGCTTCAGGACCAGGGCCCCCAGGCCGATCGCGAGCGTGACGGCCGGCAGCGTCAGGTGGGTGAAGCGGTCCAGCCCGTCGTCACCGCTGCCGTACACGGGGAACAGGCCGAACTGGACCCCGAAGACGTACAGCAGGAGCAGCCCGACCGCGTAGGACGGCGCCCCGACGCCCACGATCGCCGCCGTGCTTGCTCCGCGGTCGAGGGGCCCGCCCGACCGCCAGGCGCTGATGACGCCGAGCGGCACCGCGATCAGCACCGTGATGACGAACGCGTACAGCACGAGCTGGATCGTCAGGATGACGCGGCTGCCCAGCAGTGACAGCACCGACTCGTCGCTGCGGATCGACTGCCCGAAGTCGCCGTGTGCCACCGATCCGAGCCAGTGCAGGTACTGCACGAGGAACGGATCGTCCAGGTGGTACTGGGCGCGGACCTGCGCCAACGTCTCCGGGTTGGCCGCCCGCACGCCGAGCAGGTTCTGCGCCGGGTCGCCCGGCATCAGGTACAGCAGGACGAAGACGATGAACGACAGGGCCAGGAGGAGGCCCGCGGTCGCGAGCAGCCGGCCCAGGGTGAATCGCGAGACAGAGCCCCGGCGCAGCATCCTGCTCAGGCTCGGGTGAGGATCCGAGGCGTCCACGGCGAGACGAACGTGTACGACCCGAAGTCCTCGAACTCGTACTCGTCCGCCAGCGCCGAGGCCGCGACGCCCCACCACAGCGGGATGTAGGGGATGTCCTCGAGCGCGAGCTTCTGCGCCTGGATGAGCAGCTCAGCACGCTTCTTCGGGTCGGTCTCCTCGTTCACCTGGGTCATCAGCGCGGAGACCTGCGGGTTGGAGTAACCCGCCGGGTTGCCCTCGCCGAGGAACCAGCTCGACATCTCGGCCGGGTCGCCGGTCGTGCTCGTGTAGTCCATGTAGGCGAGCGGCCAGTCGCTGCTGCCGATAGTGTCGTACCACTGCTCGACCGGCATCTCCTTGATCTCCAGGATGATGCCCAGCGGCTCGAGGTCCTGCTTGAGGACCTGGAAGGCCGCGCTCACCTGCGGCGCGCTGTTGGAGACCCCGACCGTCGCCGTGAACCCGTTGGGAACCTTCGACTGCGCGAGCTCGGCCTTGGCCGCCTCGAGGTCGTACGGGATGTCGTAGACCACGGAGAGGGCCTCGCGGGCGCCCTCGGCGCCGAACACGCCCTCGATCTGCTCGGGGGTGGTGAGGGCGGTCGCGACCTCGCCGTGCCCCTTGAGCAGCTTGTCGACGTACGCCTGCCGGTTGCACGCGTACGCGATCGCCTTGCGCACGTGGATGTCGTCGAACGGAGCGGTGGGCGTGTGGAAGTCGATCCCGGTGTAGCTGCGGTTGGGCGCCATGTACACCGAGGTGCTGTCGGTGTCCTCCCACGCCTGCGCCTGGTCGAGCGAGATGTTGATCGCCAGGTCGATGTCGCCGGACTGACGGGCCAGCAGGCGCGTGGCCTCCTCGGGGATGAAGCTGATCCGCACCGTCTTGGCGGGCACCGATCCGCCCCACCAGGTGTCGACGCGCTCGAGCTCGACGACGGAGTCCGGCTCGAACTTCGTCACCTTGTACGGGCCGGTGCCCATGAGGAGCGCGCTCGGGGTCCCGATCTCGCCGTTGTGGGCCTTCACGTACGCCTCGGACGTGATCCACAGGGCGTTGGCCGCGCAGGGGGTCCACTCGAACGCGACGTTCGGATCGGTCAGGGTCAGGACGACCTCGCCGTCCGCCGACTTCTTGACCGACTTGAGGTTGCTCCAGGCCCACGAGGAGCCCGGCGACTTCTCCTGGTCACGGGCCAGGTCGATCGAGAACAGCACGTCGTCGATCGTCATCGGCGTGCCGTCCTGGAACGTCGCACCCTCCCGCAGCGTGTACACGTACGTCGTCGGCGACGTCTGCTTGGCGGTCTGTGCCAGTGCCGGCTGCAGGACGCCGACCCCGTCGGGTGCGACGAGGCCCTCCGCGACCAGCGACGCGACGTAGAAGTTCACGATCCCGGCCTCCTTGCCGGGGTACAGCGTGCTCATCGACGACGGCAGCCCGACGCTGAGCACGTCGATCTCCTGCAGCGACGCGCCCGCGGTCGCGGCAGCCGACCCCGACGCCGCTCCGGTCGACGAGCTGGAGGACGACGACCCGGAGCTGGGGGCGCAGGCCGCGACGAGGGCGGCGAGCGCCGTCAGGCCGCTGCCCTGGAGGAGCCGCCGCCGGTTCACGGTGAGGCCGAAGGAGCTGCCGGAGGGCCCCGGCGTGCCAGGTGTCAGGTCCATCGGTCAGTTCCTCCCGGGGCAGGCGCGGCTGGGCGCCTCGTGGATGGGGTGTCTAGTGGATTGAGCCAAGTGATCGCTGATGCTAGACGCTTGAGACGACCGGCACAAGGACCCCCGACAGCGGCCGAACGGTGATTCAGGTCTCGTCCGTGGCCTCGCGGGCAGGATCGTCCTGATCGCCGTCGAGGAGCTTGACCACCAGGGTCTGGATCCGCGGAACGCGCTCCGGAGTCATCAGCAGCTCGAGCCGGGCCGATCCGCCGTCCCCGGTCATCGTCCAGGTCGCCTGCGCCGGCGTGGCGTGCTCCACGCTGTCGACGACCCGCTCCGGCATCCCGATGGCCTCGCGTACGTCGGCGAGAGTTGCCAGCCGCTCGTCCCACGGGACATCGAGGTCCATGTTCGGGGCCCAGAGGTCCTCGTCGACCGCCTCGGCCCGGCCGCGCACGGGCGCCTCCGCGAGCTCCATCGCCGCAGCCGTCCGCGGCCACGGAGTCACGGGTACCGGCGGTCGGCTGCCGTGCGCCGCGCCCGACCCGAGAACGATGCGGGCGAGAGCCTCGCGGGCCGCGATGTGCATCGGTGCGTACGTCGCGTTCCCGAGCGCGACGACGCCCCAGCCGGACCCGGGGTGCCACCGCATGTGCGAGCCGAACCCCGGGTAGCCGCCGGAGTGCGAGACGACCCGAC
>JAFIHP010000432.1 GCA_017849335.1 Actinomycetales bacterium
TACGTGTACTTCACCTACGGCATGCACTGGTGCCTGAACGTGGTCACCGGCGAGCCCGGCGAGGCCGGCGCCGTGCTCCTGAGGGCGGGGGAGGTCGTCGTCGGCGCGGACGTCGCCCGGGACCGTCGACGCCGCGCCGATCGAGACCGGGATCTGGCCCGGGGTCCCGCGCGGCTGGCGACGGCCCTCGGGGTGACCGGCGCGCTCGACGGCGTCGACCTCCTGGCCCGTCGCGGGCCACTGCGCCTGGCACTGCCGGCCGCGGCGGCCACCGAGGTCGTCGTGACCGCGAGGACCGGCGTCTCCGGCGCCGGCGCCGGCACGCCGTGGCGGTTCCACCTGCCCGCTGAGCCGTCGGTCAGTCCGTATCGCCCCGCCTCACGACGGACCTAGGCTCGCCGCGTGAACGACATCTTCCACGCCGACGAGCGGACCATGCTCGAACGTCACCTGGACGGGCTGCGCACCACGGTGGTGCGGAAGGTGTCCGGCGTCACGTGGGGGGACGCGACGCGGCGCCTCGGTCCCTCGGCAACCAGCATCGCCGGGATCCTCAAGCACCTGATCGAGGTCGAGCGGTGGTGGTTCCGCTACCACCTGGCCGGCGAGGACGGCGTGCCGTTCTGGTCGACCGACGACGACCCGGACGGTGACTTCGACGTCACCGGAGGGTGGACCATCGAGGCGATGGTCGCGGAGTACGAGGCGGAGTGCGCGAACAGTCGCGCGATCGCCGCCACGCGGACGCTGGACGACGAGTGCGTGCGCGCCGGCCGCAGCGGGGACCGGCCCACCCTGCGGTGGTTGTACGTCCATCTCGTCGAAGAGCTGGCGCGTCACGCCGGGCACCTGGACATCTACCGGGAGCTGATCGACGGCACGACCGGCCGCTGGCTGGACGACCGGCGTGCCCCGTGACGGGACGGGCGTGCGAGAGGATGTCGCCGTGTCCGACATCATCGACGACCTGTCCTGGCGTGGCCTGATCGCCCACAGCACCGACCTCGACGCCCTGCGCGCGGCGACGTCCGCCGGCCCGATCACGCTGTACTGCGGCTTCGATCCGACGGCTCCGAGCCTGCATCTGGGGAACCTGGTCCAGATCCTCACCGTGCGCCGGTTCCAGCGGGCCGGCCATCGGCCGCTGGCGCTCGTCGGCGGCTCGACCGGCCTGATCGGCGACCCGAAGATGTCGGGGGAGCGCACGTTGAACCCCGTGGACCTCGTCCACGAGTGGGTCGAGCGCATCCGCGGACAGCTCGCCCCGTTCTTCGACTTCGAGGGCGACAACGCCGCCGTCATGGTCAACAACTACGACTGGACAGCGGACGTCTCGGTCCTGGAGTTCCTGCGCGACATCGGCAAGCACTTCAGTGTCAACCGCATGCTCGACCGCGAAGCCGTCGCCGCGCGCCTGGCGGCCGGCGGCATCTCGTTCACGGAGTTCAGCTACCAGATCCTGCAGTCGTTCGACTACCTCCGGCTGCACCAGCAGTACGGGTGCGTGCTGCAGACAGGCGGCTCGGACCAGTGGGGCAACATCACGGCGGGTGTCGACCTCGTCCGCCGGGTCGAGGCGACCAGTGTCCACGCCCTCGCGACCCCCCTGCTGACCAAGGCCGACGGGGGCAAGTTCGGGAAGACCGAGACGGGAACCGTGTGGCTGGATCCGGCGATGCTGAGCCCCTACGCGTTCTTCCAGTTCTGCCTCAACGTCGACGACCGGGACGTGCCGACCTGGCTGCGCACGTTCAGCTTCGCCGACCGCGCCACGATCGAGTCGCGCGAGGAGGCCACTCGGGACAGGCCGGCGGCGCGCGAGGCCCAGCGGTTCATCGCCCGGGAGCTGACGGCCCTCGTGCACGGTGAGGGGGAGCGGGACGCCGCGGAGGCGGCCGGTCGCGCACTGTTCGGCCAGGGCGACCTGTCCGGACTCCCGGCGGCGACGTTGACGGCGGCCTTGTCGGAGGCGCCGCACGTCATCCTCGACCCGGCCGACGTGGTCGACGGGCTCCTCCCGCCGTACGACGAGCTGCTCGCGCGCACCGGACTGGTGGCGAGCAAGGCCGCCGCCCGGCGAACCGTCGACGAGGGTGGGGCGTACGCGAACAACGTGCGGGTCGCCGATCCGGGGGATCGTGCCTCGACCAGTGACCTACATCACGGGACCTGGTTGGTGCTGCGACGCGGCAAGAAGTCGTTCGCGGGCGTCCGAATCGCCACGGATGAGTCGTGAGAGTCGTTGCGCTGCAATGATTCTCGTGATCGGGACATGTGCCCGTGACATGGACGTCACCCGGATTTGACCTCGCGGCGAACCGCGTCGTATGGTTTACCCACTGCAAGGGAGTAACGGACACCAAGCCGAACTTCTCGAAGGGGACTGAGTCTCCGCGAGGGTTCGCCAAGCTAGGCCGGTCCTGCAGGACTTACAGATCCAGAAGGTGAAGATGAGCGCGGCTCGCCGCGTTTTGACTCTACCGCTCAGACTCGGTAAGTTGGGAACGTTGCCCCGAAACGAGGTCGAAAGCCTCGCCGAGGTGCGCGCCCGCTCCTTGAGAACTCAACAGCGTGTCACATGTCAATGCCAATACCCCGTGTTCGGGTGGACCCATTCGGGTCGGCTCGAACCGGATTCCTTTGGTAGATAGAAGAGCACACAGCTCTGACTCTGCCAGTTTCATAACTCATTCATTGATGGAGAGCTTGATCCTGGCTCAGGATGA
>JAFIHP010000433.1 GCA_017849335.1 Actinomycetales bacterium
TGAAGAAGGCCGCCCCAGCCAAGAAGGCGGCCCCAGCCAAGAAGGCGGCCCCAGCCAAGAAGGCCGCCCCAGCCAAGAAGGCCGCCCCAGCCAAGAAGGCCGCGGCCGCGACGAAGCCTCCCCGCCTCGCGGTCCGGGAGGACGAGACGCCCTGGACAGCCAAGGAGCTGAAGGCCGTCCGTGCCGAGCTGAACGCCGACCTGGTGCGTCTGACCGACGAGCTCGCGAACGCCGAGGTCGGGCTGGCCGACCTGATCCGCGACTCCGGCGACGGCGCCGGCGACGACCAGGCGGATGCCGGAAGCAAGACCTTCGAACGCGAGCACGAGATGTCGCTGGCGAACAACTCCCGCAGCATGGTCGACCAGGTCCAGCACGCCCTCGCCCGGATCGACGAGGGCACGTACGGAACGTGCGAGTCCTGCGGGAAGCCGATCGGCAAGCACCGGCTGCAGGCCTTCCCGCGGGCCACGCTGTGCCTGTCCTGCAAGCAGGCGGAGGAACGGCTCTAGGCGCAGCCGAGGTCAGTCGCGCATCGCCCGGGTGAAGCCCGTCACGATCATCGCCTGCGCCAGGACGTACGTCGTCATGATGACGGCGTCCCACGCGCGGCTCGCGGAGAGCGGACCGAACGCCGTCAGGGCGATCAGGGCGTCCGACGCGACGAAGAGCCCCGCCCCGCGGGCGACCCGCCAGCCCAGGCGGCGCGGGACGCGGAGCACCAGGTCGAGCGCTGCCAGCGCCATCGCGATCGCGATCGCGCTGTAGACGACGACCGGCACCCGCAGGGAGCCGGCACCCGGCCAGACGAGCACGTTGATCGCCAGCCACACCAGGACGTACGGGATGGCGGCGATCCACCACGCACGGACTAGGCCCGGACCCGGAACCCGGACGAAGGCCGCGAGGTAGCAGGCCTGCATGACGGCGAACGCGGCGATGCCCGCGACGAACCAGCCGTCGCCGTCGACCATGAGGAAGACGTCTCCCGCCCAGGCGAACCCCGCTCCGACGACGAGCAGGCGGAGGGGGCCGGGCCACGCGAAGCTCCGGCATCGGGCGTCGGCGACGACCCAGGCCACCAGCAGCAGCATCAGCAGTGGCTTCGTCGCGTACACGGCGGGGCGCGAGCCCGCCAGCGTCGCGGCGACCTCCGCGACCGAGACGACGGCGTAGGCCCACAGGAGAGCGCGGGGCAGCATCGGGGCATCCTGCCCGAACGCCAGCGCCGTGGAGCGCACTTCGACGCATGGAAGGATGCCCGCCATGGACAGCGTCCTGCTCTACGTCATCGGCATCGTCGTTCTCGTCGTGGTCGGCGTTCTGGTCGTCGGCCTCGTGGCCCGCCGCGGCTCGGACAGACGATCGGTCGGCTCGGCTCCGCGTCCGGGCATCGACTACGCCCCCGGCGTCGGCGACGACGACTCGGTACCCCGTGACACCCCCCGCCGCACGGTCGACGTGCTGGAGGTCGGCGAGCCGCTGGCCGACCCGGGTGCGGTCGAGGCGCTGGACGAGGCGCCGGACGAGGCGCCGCCGTCGGACGACGAGCTCGAGGGCCTGCTGGTCGTCGAGGTGCCCGAACCGGCCGCGGGTCGCCTGCAGCGCCTGCGGGCCCGGCTCGCCCGGTCGCAGAACGTGCTCGGCAAGGGCCTGCTCGCGCTGCTCAGCCGCGACGGCCTGGACGACGACACCTGGGACCAGGTCGAGGAGACGCTGCTGGGCGCCGATCTCGGCGTCGGTCCCACCACCGAGCTGGTGGACCGGCTGAAGACCCGGGTGCGCGTCGAGGGATCGTCGGACCCGGCTGCGGTCCGCCGGATGCTGCACGAGGAGCTGCTCGCCCTCGTCGATCCGACGATGGACCGTCGCGTCCGTGCCGAGCGGGTCGACGGCCGTCCCGGCGTCGTCCTGGTGGTCGGGGTCAACGGCACGGGGAAGACGACCACCACCGGGAAGCTGGCCCGCCTGGCGGTCGCGAACGACCAGACGGTGGTGCTCGGCGCGGCGGACACGTTCCGTGCCGCTGCGGCCGACCAGCTCCAGACATGGGGCGACCGCGTCGGGGCGGCGGTTGTGCGCGGACCTGAGGGCGGGGACCCGGCGGCCGTGGCCTTCGATGCCGTTTCGACGGGCGCGGCAGCCGACGTGGACACCGTCATCATCGACACGGCCGGCCGGCTGCACACGAAGACCGGCCTGATGGACGAGCTCGGCAAGGTCAAGCGCGTCGTGGAGAAGCAGTCCCCGGTGGACGAGGTGCTGCTGGTGCTGGACGCCACGACCGGACAGAACGGGCTCGTGCAGGCGCGCGTGTTCGCCGAGGTCGTCGACGTCACGGGAATCGTGCTGACCAAGCTGGACGGCACCGCTCGCGGCGGGATCGTCGTCGCGGTGCAGCGAGACCTCGGCGTCCCGGTCAAGCTGGTCGGCCTGGGGGAGGGACCCGACGACCTCGCGCCGTTCGACCCCGACGTGTTCGTGACCGCGCTGATCGAGGAGTGAGCGCCAGCGAGCCCCGCAGGGTCAGCGCGCGTGGGCCCGCGCTGATCGAGGAGTGAGCGCCAGCGAGCCCCGCAGGGTCAGCGCGCATTTGCCCGCGCTTATCGAGGAGTGAGCTCCAGCGCGCCCCGCGTCGCGGGAGTGTTGCGGCTTCGTCGCAGGTGAACATCCGC
>JAFIHP010000047.1 GCA_017849335.1 Actinomycetales bacterium
AGCCCGCCCGGGTGGATCGAGAACTGGGAGCAGGGCGCGTGGGGCGAGGAGGCGACCGGGAAGGTGCTTGGCCGCCTCGACCAGCACTCCTGGCGGGTCGTCCACGACATCCAGACGGCAAAGGGCAACATCGATCACGTCGTTGTCGGAACTGGCGGCGTTTTCGTCCTGGACTCCAAGCGCCCGGGCGGCCTCGTCGAAGTACACGGCGAGACGGTGAGGGTCCGACGGTTCGAGGACCCGGATCTGACCTACACGTTTCCTACGCCGCCGGCGGCTGCCCGCCTGGCAGCGCAGACGAGCGCGCGAATAGCCGCCGCCACTCGGATCCGGCTGTGGGTGGTACCCGTGATCGTGGTCTGGGGCGAGTTCCCGCAGCGGCTCGCCGAGGGCAAAGTAGTGATCATCCACGGTGACGAGCTGGTCGAGTGGCTGAGGCAACGACCTCCTGTGATTGCCCCGGAGAACGTCGATCGGATCGCGGCCGCCGTGCGTGCAGCGTGGTCCGTCGATGTGCCCACGTGAGCCGCTGCCGCGACCGGAACGCGACGTCTAGGGTGCTTTCGTGCGCCTCGTGACCGATGACGCGCTCGGCCGTGCGGCGCGCGCGTGACGAGCTTCCTCGGGCTGGTCCTGCGGGGGATCCGTTGGCGCTGGGTGAGCTCCGTAGCCGTCGCGCTGGTCGCGGCCGTCGCGATGGTCGGCGCTGTCCTCGGGCCGCTCTATGCGAGCAGTGCCGCGGACTCCCTGGTCCGCGAGGGACTGGCGAGCGCATCGTCGGTCTCGACCGGCGTGCTCGTCCGGGCCCAGCGGGCGGGACAGACGCAGTTCACCCCGCAGCAGCTCCTGGATGCGGTGTCGGATCGGGCCGCCGACCCGTCTCTCGATCCCTGGTACGGGCCGGGAACTCTCGCGCTGAGCGTGGTCAACGGCGCGCCGCGAGTCGACGGCGACCCGATCGGCGTGGCCCAGATCGGCTGGCACCGCGGTCAGTGCGATGCGGTCGAGCTGACGTCCGGGGTGTGTCCCGCGCGCATGGGTGAGGCCATGATCTCGGCACGGTTGGCGGAGCAGCGGGGCCTTGCGGTCGGTGACTCGCTGCGCCTGGGCATCAGTGGCGACGCCGCGACCGACGAGGTCGAGATCGTCGGAACCTATGACGAGAACACGGCAGACCCGGCGGTGTGGGGACTGATCTCGCCGGCGCAGTTCCAGCCCTCGAAGTCGCCCGACGGTCCGGACCATCTCGACGAGATTGTTGTCGACAAGGAGACATTCCTCGGCGGCAGCGGTGACGTCGCGGCGACGAGCTTCCGCGCGCTCGACGCGACCACCGTCCACGCGAGGGGGCTCCCGCACTTGCGCGACGCGGTCGAGTCCGCGGTCGCCGTGACGCCCAGCACGATCGGGACCGGCCCGCAGTCGGTGGCGACCAGCGGGCTCCCGGCGTTCCTGGAGGCCCTCGACCCGGACCTCGCCGACGTAGCGTCGGCCGCGTTCGCCGTCACGGCCGCTCTCGTGCTCCTGGCGTGGTTCGCGCTGTTCCTCGTGGTCTCCGCCACGAGCGAGGAGCGCTCGGGCGAGGTGGCGCTCGCGAAGCTGCGCGGCATGGGCGCGCGCTCGACGTTCGCCTTCGGCATGGCCGAGCCGCTCCTGCTCCTGCTCGTCGCGGTGCCGGTCGGGCTCGCCGTCGCCTACGGCATCAACGCGGCGATCACCGGAGCCGCGATGGCTCCCGGCACGCAGACGTCCATCACGTCGTCGGCCCTGATCGCCTTGGGCGTTGGCTTCCTCGGCGGGGTGGTCGCGGCGACGCTCGCGTCCCGGCGCATCCTGACCGCGCCCGTGATCGAGCAGCTACGTCGCACCGGCGGGCGTCGCGCGCGGCTGGCCCGGTCGGTCGCGGTCGACGCGTTCGCCCTCGCGCTGCTGGCTGCGGGGCTCTACCAGCTCAGTCGCGGCGGCTCGGACGTCCTCGGGCTGCTCACGCCGTCGCTCATCGCGTTGACGTTGGGACTGCTCGCGGTGCGCATCGTGCCGCGCGTCGCTCGCGCGGTGGTGTCGCGGACGCGCGGCTCACGCCGGGTGGCGGCATTCCTCGCCGCGTCGAATGTCGCTCGCCGCCCCGGGGGCCTTCGCACCGTCATCCTGCTGTCGATCGCAGTCGGCCTGACGGTGTTCGCGGTGGACGGCTGGGCCGTGGCCGCGGCGAACCGCGACCAGGTCGCTCCGGCCGAGGTCGGCGGGTGGGAGGTGCTCCACGTGCGGTCGGAGTCCCCGGGAGCGCTGCTGACCGCGGTTCGCGCAGCGGACCCGAGCGGCACGCAGGCGCTGGCGGCCGTCACCAGCACGGCGGGCTCGAACGGCGGGCTGGTCGCGGTCGACGCGTCCCGGCTCGGTGCCGTCGCGGCGTGGGATCCCGAATGGGTGGGAAGCACGCGCGAGGACGTGGGCGCGCTGCTGCATCCGGCGCAGCCATCCGAACCCGTGGTCCTTCGGGGCGAACTCTCGGTCGACGCCGCGTACGAGGGGTCCGGCATCGTCGACCTCGAGGCCGCGGTGCGTGACGGTGGCGGCCTCGTCCAGCTCGTGGACCTCGGCGAGCTCGTGCCCGGCACGTCGACGTACCGCGCGGACCTGCCGATGTGCGTCGACGCCGCCTGCACGTTGGAGGGGTTGGTGTTCTCGCCGGGGCCGCTCGCATCGTCGGCCGCCGGGACCGTGACGATCTCGGGGGCGCGCGATACCGACGGCGACGTCGGCCTGACGGCGGCGGGACCGGACGGGTGGCGCAGCGGCGCGTCGTCGCTGCTGGTCCGCATCCCGCCGGAGGCCACCGTGTCGGTGGACGAGCAGGGACATCTCGTGACGACCTTCGCCATGGACGGCACGAGCGCGGCGGTCGAGGTCGCCGACCATCCCGTCGATCTGCCGGTCTTCTACGGGAGCGAGACGGACGTGAGCGGCGGCACCGGCGGCGCGCCCACGGTCACGAACATGGACGGCCGCGCCGTCCCGGCGCAGGTCCTCGGTTCAGGCGTCGTGCCGCGCACGCTGCGGGCCGGTGCGCTGGCCGACCTGCCGTACGCGCTCGACGTGATGGGCGGGGAGCCGACCCTGCTCGACTACCAGGTCTGGCTCGCGGCCGACGCGCCTGCATCGATCCGCGCGGCGATCGAGGCGGACGGGTTCGAGGTGCTTTCGGTCGAGACCGTGGAGGAGCGGCTCGCCGAGCTCGGTCGGGGCAGCGCGGCGTTGGCCCTGCGGGTGTTCGTGATCGCGGCAGTCGTCGCACTGGCGATCGCCGCGGGCACGGTTCTGGCCGGCACCTACATCAGCGCGCGTCGTCGCGCGTACGAGCTCGCAGCGCTGCGCTCCCTCGGGGCGAGCTCGCGCGTCCTCGTCCGGTCGGGTCGGTACGAGCAGCTCGCGCTCGCGGTC
>JAFIHP010000048.1 GCA_017849335.1 Actinomycetales bacterium
CAGTCTTCTACCCCGCGATCCGCGACTGCGTAGAGATGCTCGACGTGAACGAGGCCTACGAGGAGCACCACGTGGCCAAGTTCCTGATCGGCGAGCTGGAGGCGATGGACCCCGACGACGACTACTACGAGGCCAAGGCCGTCGTCCTCATGGAGGCCGTGGAGCACCACATCGAGGAGGAAGAGGGAGAGCTCTTCCCCGACGTCCGCGAGGCACTCGGGCGGAACCGGCTCCAGGAGATCGGCCTCGCGCTCCTCGAGGCCAAGGCGCGCGCGACCGAAGGTGGGGCATCGCGCGACGCCTCCGCCACCGCCACCGGCGCACGTCGCCGGTGAGCGGGGCGGCCATCGGCTCCACCTCCTAGGCGATCGCTCGACATGATCGAGGGCCTCCCCCTTCTTGCCGGGTGGCTCGAGTTCGGCGTGTTGATGGCGGTGCTGGGGTGGCTGCTCCTGCGGCGGCGGCCGTGAGGTGGACAGCCCCCGGAGTAGGGGCCATCGCTCTGGCGCTGCTCCTCTGCTCGTGCGCTGCGCCGCGTGACGACCCCGAGGCATACCTCGGGGACTCGCTGAGCACGGTCGAGACCGTCGCGTCCTACGTGGCCACGGCACAGCTCACGGCCTCAGCCGTGCGCGACGGCCGAGTCTTCGTGCCGAGCGCGAACGTCGTTCTCTCCGAGACGATGCAGTCGCTCTCCGACACGGTGAGCACCTACGGCCTCGTCGAGCCACCCGATGAGCGCTCGCCCATGCGCGCCCAGGTCCTCGACGTGAGCCGTCGCGCGGAGGATTCGGTCTTCTCCACGCTGACGGCCGTGCGCCGGGGCGACACCGCCGCGCTCGATGCATCCATCGACCGGCTCACGGCTGTAGACGCCGACCTGTCGTCGCTGGCAACCCGTCTCGAGGACCCCTCAGGACGGAGGGGCGAATGAAGAAGATGTTCGCCCTCGCCCTCGGGATTCTCACCGCGATCGGCGGCTTCGTCGACATCGGCGACCTGGTTACCAACGCCGTCGTGGGAAGCAGGTTCGGGCTGAGCCTTGCGTGGGTGGTCGTTCTGGGCGTTGTCGGCATCTGCGTGTTCGCCGAGATGTCCGGACGGGTCGCGGCCGTCAGCGGGCGAGCCACGTTCAGTCTCGTCCGGCAACGCCTGGGTCCCCGGCTCGGTTTCGTCAACCTCTGCGGATCGGTTGCCGTCACCGCCCTGACCTACATCGCGGAGATCGGTGGCGTGGCCCTCGCCCTCGAGCTCGCGAGCAGCATCAACGCCTACCTGTGGATCCCCGTGGTCGGGCTGCTCGTGTGGATCGTGCTGTGGAGAGTCAAGTTCGACATCATGGAGAACGTCTTCGGTCTCGCCGGCCTCGCCCTCGTCGTGTTCGGAGTGTCGCTGTGGGCGTTGAAACCCGACTTCGCCTCGCTGGCGACCCAAGCCCTCCACCCGTCCGTTCCCGCGACGGAGGGCACACCCACCTACCTCTACTACGCCGTCGCCCTCTTCGGCGCTGCCATGACTCCGTACGAGGTGTTCTTCTTCTCCTCCGGAGGCATCGAGGAGAAGTGGACGGCGAAGGACATCCCCGTCATGCGGTCCAACGTCTTCGTTGGGTTCCCCCTGGGTGGCCTGATCAGCCTCGCGATCGCCGCCACGTCGATGCTGGTGCTCGGCTCAAGCGGCATTGACGTCGAGAGCCTCGGCCAGGTGGCACTCCCTGTAGTCGTCGCCCTCGGCAAGGTGGGGTTGATCTTCGCGCTCGTCGGGTTCTTCGCCGCCACCTTCGGCGCGGCATGCGAGACGGGTCTCTCCGTGGGCTACAGCATCAGCCAGTACTTCGGCTGGCAGTGGGGCAAGTTCGTCGCGCCACGCCGCGCCGCACGATTCCACGTGGTCATGCTCATCGCGACGATCATGGCCGTCGGAGTACTCCTGACGACCGCGGACCCCATCAAGGTCACGGAGTACTCGGTGGTCTTCTCTGCCGTCGCGCTACCGTTGACGTACCTTCCGATCCTCGTCGTCGCCAACGACACCCGGTACATGGGCGCTCACGTGAACGGACGCCTCGCCAACGTCCTCGGCTCGTTCTACCTGGTCGTCATCCTGATCGCGTCCCTCGCCGCCATTCCCCTGATGGTCCTCACGAAGGCTGGCCAATGACCGGAATCCCACGAACGCTCGAGGCGAAACTGCAACTGCTCGACCACCAGGTGATCGACGTCCACGGCGAGATGGTCTGCATGGTCGACGATCTCGAGCTCCGTCCTGATCGCCGTGGACACCTGCACGTCACCGCCATCCTGACCGGACCTGGTGCTCTCGGCCCCCGCTGGGGTGGCCGGTTCGGCTCGTGGATCACCGCGGTCTGGCGCAGGCTGCGCGAGGACGCGGATCCGGTCCCGGGGCGGATCGCGTGGAATGTGGTGACGGGGGTCGACAGTGGCATTCGGCTGAACTGCGCCCGTGCGGACCTGGCGATCGAGGGGCTCGAGACGTGGACGGCTGCGCACATCGTGACGCGTATCCCCGGAGCAGGGCATGAGTCAGACGCCTGACCCGCTGCGACTGAGCGACCTCCTCGGGGCGCGCGTCGTCGAGGAGTCGTCGACCCTCGGAACGGTCGTCGACGTCCGGCTGGAGCGAATCAGCACCTCCGACGAGATCGTGGTCACCGCGTTGAGGAGTTCCACAGCTCGGTACGGGACGAGCCTCGGGTATGGGCGTAAACAGCAACGGGGGCCGTGGATCATCTCCAGACTCCTGCGTCGCCTTCACCGTGATGACCGCTGGATCCCCTGGACCGCCGTCGACACCATCTCCGAGGTCGCGGGTGGAGGGTGCGTTGTCACCCTCACGAATCGGTAACCGTTCCTGGTTCGGGATACGGGGCCCGGGGTACCCATCGACTGTCATCTCGTCGTGGATTCGGAAGATTGGTGTCACCTCATGACTGAACGATCCGAGACCGACCCGGCCCTCGACCGGGCGAAGAAGGCGTATGAGGACGCCGTCGAGCCTGACGCCTCCGAAGGGACGCCAGCGGCCAAGCCCTCCCCTCCCGTGCCGAATCCGGACGAGGACGAGCTCACCGGCATCGCCCCGGAGTAGGCGGCTAGGACTTCTCGCTCTTCTTCTTCGCGGCAGTCGCCTTGCCGCCCTTGCGCCCAGCCGCCTTGTGCTGAGCCGTGGTTCCGCCTTGGTCAGCCTTGCCCGAGCCGGAATGGGACTTCTCGCCGCCGTGCTTCGAGGCGTCCGGGGAGTTGGCGATCTTCGCGGCCCTCTCCTTCGACATGCCCTTGTCCTTCAACGCCTCGTACTGCTTGTTGTTCTTGGTGTGAGGCTCGCGTTGCGGCATCGCAGTCTCCTCCCGGTAGGCGGCGCCAGTCGCCGCGGCCATGCAGGCAATACCCGACGCGTGCGCGGACGAATCACCATGGCCACGAACGGGTACAGGCGCCTCGTGACCGTGCCTCGCTCGTCGCTCGCGCAGGACGCGGCCGGCGGACCGGGGGCGCTCATCCTTGTCCGGCACGCGGAGAGCGTCGGCAATGTCCTTCGCGAGGAGGCCGAGGCGGCCGGGGCGGCAACCATCCCGATTCCCGACCGCGACGCCGACGTCGGGCTCACCGGTCTCGGGGAGAGTCAGGCCGCTGCCCTCGGCAGGTGGCTCGCCGACCTTCCCGATACCGACCGACCGACGGTCGTGTGGACCTCTCCCTACCGGCGTGCCGTCGACACCACCCGAATCGCGCTGCTGACCAGCGGGCTGGATGTCTGCGTCCACGTAGACGAGCGGTTACGGGACCGCGAGCTCGGGATCCTCGACCGGTTGACCGCTCACGGCATTCGCCAACGCTTCCCGGACGAGGCCGAACGCCGGCAGTTCCTCGGCAAGTTCTACTACCGGCCGCCGGGGGGTGAGTCCTGGGCCGACGTGGTGCTGCGGCTGCGGAGCGTGATCGTGGACATCACGCACGGGTCGCCCACGACGACGCCCCTGGTGGTCTCCCACGACTCCGTGACGCTCCTCCTGCGGTACGTCCTGGAACGCATGGACGAAGCCGCTCTGCTCGACATCGCCCGCGTCCGCTCCGTGGGAAACGCCTCCGTCACCCGCCTCCTGCGCGCGGCTCCCGGCGAGCCGTGGACGGTGGACGCGGACAACGCCCAGCACCACCTGATCGAGCACGGCAGCGTGCCGACCCAGCACGAAGCGGACCACGATGTCGACCCCGCGTAGGCCGACGCTCGTGACGCCGGACGTCCTGCGCACCTGGCCGCTGCCCGACCCTGGCAGCTCCAAGCACGACCGCGGCCACGTGCTCGTCCTCGGCGGATCCGTGGGCAACCCCGGCGCGGTCATACTCGCCGGCACTGCCGCGCTCCGCGTCGGGGCCGGGGTCCTCGCCCTGGGTGTCGACGAACGCACGGCGGTCGCCGTCGCTGTCGCCGTTCCGGAGGCGTCGGTCATCGGCATCACGTTCGCCGCTCCGGGCGCCGACCTCGATCCACGGCTTGACGGCGTCGACGCCGTCGTCGTCGGACCCGGTCTGGACGACGCGGACGACACCTTCCGCCTGCTCGAGGCGCTCGTCGCCGGCGGTCGCTTCGACGCGCCCCTCGTCCTGGACGCATTCGGCCTCGGAGTGCTCGCGGACCGCCCCGCCGAGTTCCGTCGCCTCTTGCCGTCGGACCTCGTGCTGACGCCGAACCCTGATGAAGCTCGCCGTCTCCTCGGCGACGACGAAGCGCCCGAGCTGGACGACGCGCCGGCCGTCGCTGCCGCGGTGGCCACGGCCCGCGACGCGACTGTCGCCTACCAGCGCCACATCAGCACACCGACGGGCGAGGTCTTCCACGTCCCTGACGGTGATCCCGGCCTTGGTACCTGCGGCAGTGGCGACGTGCTCGCCGGTGCGCTGGGCGGGCTTCTCGCTCGTGGCATGGCTCCCCTCGAGGCGGCCTGCTGGGCGGTCTACCTGCACGCCGCCTCAGGCGACCGTCTGTCGCGGGCGATCGGCGGCGTCGGCTACCTCGCCCGCGAGATCGTCGCTGAGCTGCCGCGCACGCTCCGAGACGTCAGCAGCTAATGCAGGCGTCACCAGGACGACACCGCATCGCGCCGTCCACGACTCTCATGGAGGTGGGTCGATGAGAAGGCTGAACGCCGACTCCTCCTCCTGCGCGTTGTGGAGCCGCAGGACGGCGTACAGGCCGTAGAGGGAGCGACGCAGCTCGATGACGTCGTCCGGCGTGGCGGGGCCGGACCCGATCTCGACCAACAGGCGGTCGAGGCGGGCGACGTGGTGCTCGATCTCGGCATGCGTTCGGGAGAGCGACCCCGTGGGGTCGGGTCCTCCCAGGGCGCGGGCGACGACGGGAAGCAGAAGCTCCTCCTCGCGTCGTTCGTGCGGGATGAGCTCGACGTCGAGACGGCGGACCAGGTCGGTGATCGCGTCGAGGTCGCACGAGTCGTGGTGGAGGGTGTCCGCCGCGTCGCGCACCTGCTCGACCAACTCGGCGAGGGCGTTGTGCTCCGAGCGCAGCGTGTCGGTGACTGCCGCGTCCCGGTCCGTCAGGACGACCGTGTGGCCGCGGGCGGGCAGGAGAGCGGTCAGGGCGATGGCGATCGCGAGGACGTCGATGCCTTCTTGCAGCACGGCGCCCGCCGTGGGGGACAACACGCCGACAGCGGCAGCGACCATGCCGATGGCGGCGAGGCTCATGCCGACCACGGCTGCGGTCAACGCGATCCGGCGAGACCGGCGGGCGATGAGGATCGCGTCAGCGAGGGCGTCGATGCGGTCGACGGTGAGCACGACGTCCGCGGCTTCGGACGCTGCCGAGGCGCCACGGGCCGCGAGGGCCACCCCGACACTCGCGGCGGCCATCGACGGAGCGTCGTTGACGCCGTCGCCCGTCATGATGGTGGCGCCGAAACGGCCTTCTTCGGTCACCACGCGGACCTTGGACGCCGGGTCCTGCTCCGCGTAGACGGTGTCGACGCCGACGAGTCGGCCGACGGTGTCCGCGATGTCGGATCGGTCACCGCTGACCAGGACGACCCGGTTGATGCCGCACCGACGCAGCGCACGGATCATCCGCGGGGCGTCCGGACGGATGGGGTCTTCGAGGACGAGAGCTCCGGCGGGCACATCGTCGAGGGACACGTAGACGGTCAGCGAGCCGTCGAGCGACGCGCGACGCCGGGCCTGACGCAGCCAGGCCGGTGCCGCCCCGGGGGCGACCCACGACTCCTTGCCGACGCGGACGTAGCGACCGTCGACAACCCCCTCGATGCCGTATCCCGGCCGTTCCCGAAGATCCGTCGCATCACTCAGCGCCAGACCGCGCCCCCGGGCGGCGCCGACCACCGCGGTTGCCAGCACGTGGGGCGAGAACCGGTCGAGTGCGGCCGCCGCGGCGAGCACGGCGTCAGGGTCGGCACCGGGAGCGGTCACCACCGAGGCGACCGACGGGCGACCACGGGTCACGGTGCCCGTCTTGTCGAGCAGCAGCACCCGGCCCAGCCCGAGGCGTTCGAGCGCGGCACCGCCCTTGACGACCACACCCGCTCGTGCCGCCCGGGACAGTCCGGCCATGATGGCGATCGGCGCCGCGAGGAGCAGCGGGCACGGAGTCGCGATGACCAGGACGGCTACCGCGCGGACCGCGTCGCCCGCCATCCACCAGGCCAGCCCAGCGACCGCGAGGGCGAGCGGTACGAAGTAGGCGGCGAGCCGGTCCGCCAGCCGAACGAACGGCGCGCTCCCCGCGGCCGCCTGTTCGACCAGGCGAACCAGCCCGGCGTAGGTCGAGTCTGCGGCGTTGGTCGTAGCGACCAGCTCGGCCAGCGAGCCGGCATTGACCACGCCGCTGCGGACCCCGTCATCGACCGCGTGCTCGACAGGGAGGGGCTCGCCGGTGAGGGCGGACTCGTCGAACACCCCGGGGCCCAGCAGACGCCCGTCTACCGGCGTCACCTCTCCCGGCCCGACGAGCACCCGGTCGCCGACGACGACGTCGCTCACCGGCACGGCCACCACGTCGCCGCCGCGGCGGACGCGGGCGCTGCGCGGCGCGCGGTCGACCAGGAGCGTCAGCTCTCGGGCAGCCCGCGCCTGGGCGCGGGCTTCGAGCAGCTGCCCGGTCGCAAGCATCACGGCAACCACGGCGGCCGCCAGGTACTCCCGGACCGCGACAGCACCCACCAGGGCCAGCACCGCGAGGACATCGACGGACGGACGGTGTGCGCGCAGGGCGCGCCACAGCGATGCGCCGCACAGCAGCAGGCCGATTGCCGCGGCCACGAGGAACGACGCGTCGGCCGCGACCTCGAGTCCGCCCGCGAGGAGTCCGAGCCCCACGACAAGCAGGCCTACGCAGGCGGCGAACGCCAGCCACTCCCTCACCGTCGTTCGCATCCGATTCACCTCGCACGCTCAGAGGTCCCGCGCAACGAACTGCTCGGTCATGCCCGACGCCTCGCACGCGAGCATGCTTTGACGGTACGCGCGTCAGCGCCGTGCGGGGAGGTCGAGCGGGGCGCGGACACCGCCGAGACCGCCGCTCATCCAACCGACGGGCGACCCGACTGGGTGTCGTGCCGGGACCACAGGACCAGACGCGCCCGAGGGCATCACGGCACGGGCCGCTGCTCTCGTGCTGGCGGGGCGGGCCGTGCACCGACGGACAGATCCGCTGCAATCCGTTGCGCGACCCGGCCGACGAGGCCTTCGAAGCCGTGGCCGTCGAGGTCTCGCCTGCTCCCCGCTACGGAGATCGCACACACCGCCTCGCCCGAGCGAACGACCGGCGAGGCAATGCAGTACAGGCCTCGCTCCGTCTCCCCGTCATCGATCGCCACACCGGTGCGGCGCGCAAGGCGAAGTTGCCTAGTGAGCGCCGAGCGCGCGGTCGTGGTCTCCGATGCGCGCGAGGCAGGTTCGCTGCGGACGACCTCGCTCACCGCCTGAATCGGGGTGAAGGCGAGAAGCGCCTTCCCGAGCCCGGTGGAGGTCGGCGACCGACGCATGCCTGCCGCGGAGGGCATATCCGGGCTGGCCGGTGAACTGACCCGGTCCAGATAGAGGAGCTCGCCCTTGTCGAGAACGGCGATGTGCGCAACGGCTCCACGACAGCGGACGTGAAGGTAGGTGAGCCACGGCGACACCGCATCTCGCAGTCCCCGAGGCCAACTCGGTGTCGAACGTGAACCCAGTTCGAACAGGAGCCAGGAGAGTCGGTACCGCTGTCCATCGCGCAGGATGAATCCAGCCCGTTCGAGCCCGACGAGCCGCCGGTACGCCGTCGTCTTGGCCGTGCCCGTCCGCCGCGCTACCTCCGACACGCCGAGGGTCGGCCCGTGCTCGACGAAGACGGAGAGGAGCCGAAGCCCGGACTCCAGGCTCGTCTCGGGAGCGCGCACGGCCCCCTGCGCGCTGTGACTCCCGGGCCCGACTGAATCGTCGGAGGACGTATCGGCCCACACGCGTCCTCCCTCCTAAACGGACGGGCCTACCGGGCGCGCCGGGTGACGCGTGCCGCAGCGTTCGCAGATCCGTCCGTCATGGTCCTCATCGAATGCGGCGAACACCGGTGGAAGGTCCGGGGTCTGCTGCACGGGTGGGTGACATCTGATCTGTGGTGCTGTGGGGTGCCGCTGGAAGGATGTCTGCTGTGCCGAAGCCGTATCCCAGAGAGTTCCGTGACGATGTGGTGCGTGTCGCGAGGAACCGTGAGCCGGGCCAGTTGCTGAAGACCATCGCGGCCGACTTCGGTATCAGCGAGTCGTGCCTGACGAACTGGATGAAGTCCGCCGACGTCGAGGACGGCGTGAAGCCGGGGACGACCGCAGCGGAGGGCGTGGAGTTGCGGGCGGCCCGCCGACGGATCCGGCTGCTGGAGCAGGAGAACGAGGTGCTGCGCCGGGCGGCGGCGTACCTGTCGCAGGCGAACCTGCCGGGAAAAGGCTCTACCCGCTCGTGAGCGAGCTGGCCGCGGACGCGATCCCTGTCGCGGTGACGTGTCGGGTGCTCAAGCTTGCTCGCCAGCCCTACTACCGGTGGCTGGCCGCCCCCGTGAGCGCCGCTGAGCTCGTCGAGGCGCATCGGGCGAACGCCTTGTTCGACGCGCACGGTGATGACCCGGAGTTCGGCTACCGGTTCCTGGCGGACGAGGCCGCCGACGCCGGCCAGTTGATGGCGAGGCGGACGGCGTGGCGGATCTGCTCGGCGAACGGCTGGTTCAGCCGGTTCGGGAAGAAGCCCACGCGGGGCAAGGGCGGCAAGGTCGGGCCGCCGGTCCACGACGATCTCGTCGAGCGGGACTTCACCGCCGACGCCGTGAACACGTTGTGGTTGGCGGACATCACCGAGCACTCCACCTTGGAGGGCAAGGTCTACCTCTGCGCCATCAACAGCGCCGTCGCCCGCCGCGGTGACGTCGCCGGCTGCGTGCTTCACACGGACAGGGGCAGCCAGTTTCGAAGCCGGAAGCATGTGCGCGCTTTGGCGCGGCATTCCATGGTCGGATCCATGGGCCGCGTCGGAGCGGCCGGGGACAACGCCGCCATGGAGTCCTTCTTCAGCCTGCTGCAAAAGAACGTCCTCGACCGCCAGACCTGGGCCACGCGCGAAGACCTACGGATCGCGATCGTCACCTGGATCGAACGGACCTACCACCGACGCCGAAGGCAGGACGCCCTCGGCGATTGACCCCCGTCGAGTTCGAGACCATCATGACCACGCCAGCCACTCAGGTTGCGTGACAGGAACTGTCACCTGATCGTGCAGCAGACCCCGTGCAGGAAGTGCAAGCTGCGGTGCAAGCAGAACCGGTCCGCGAAACCTCTGGACCTACGGATTCCGACTGCGCTTCGCCCGCGGAGTCGGCAGCCCTTTCCTGTCACGCTGCGTGCGTGGCTGGCGTGTGCATGATGATCTTGTACGCGGCGGATAATCTCCGTAGTCACGGCTCAGCAGACATCTAGTCACTTACGGCGAGCTGGCCGTGGGCACCCTTCTCGGCCAGGGACATCTCGTGGTTCACGAACGCGTAGTGACCCGCCTCGAGCGGTACGAACTCGACGAACCCGCCCTCCGCCGGCAACAGCGAGAGGACCTGCGCGCCCGTGGTGCCGGCCGTGCGCCCGTCCGTCGACGCCCCCCGCAGCACCCGGTACGCGCCCTCGCTCCAGACCGTGTCGAACTGCGTCCCGACGACGTGGAACGCGAGCGAGGAGTTCGGGCCGACGTCGAGCACCCACATCCGCACGCGGTCGCCGACGCGGGCCGCCAGCGGGTGCGCGTCGTACTGGAACGCGGTCCCGTTGAAGGCGACAACGTCCGGCACGAGCGCGGCGACCTTCGCAGCGTCGGCTGGCTCCCCGTCCGGGCCGAGGTACTGCTCGGACTGGATCACGACGTACGAGTGGTCGACGGCCGGCAGGTCGTCGGGCTCTATGACGACGGCGCCGAACATGCCGTTGGCGATGTGGCTCGACATCGGCATCGTTGAGCAGTGGTACATCCAGATTCCCGAGCGCGCCGCGGTGAACGTGTACTCCAGCGACTGCCCGGGCTCGATGGTGCGCATCGGCTCGTCCGGAGCGACCTGACCGGCGTGGAAGTCGATCGAGTGGCCCATCGTCCCGTCGTTGACCAACGTGATGTGGAACGTGTCGCCGACTCGGCCGTGCAGGATCGGCCCGGGTGACGTCCCGTTGTACGTCCACACCGCACGTGTGAGTCCCGGCACGACGCCGACCACCTGCTCGGTCACCCGGAACGTGTAGCGATGCTCGGTCGCGTTGCTCAGCGGCGGCAGCTCGGCGGGGTAGGCCGGGATGTCCTTGGCGGCCTGCACCAATGCCGCCATCGTGGGCGCGTTGGCGTCGGTCGTGGCCGCAGTCCCGTTGGCAGACCCGTGCGTCGAGTGATCGGTCATCGACCCATCCATCGAATGGCCGGCCGCGGTGTCGGTCCCGTCCGTCGACGCGGTGGTGCCGGAACCGACGGCCACGATGTCGAACACCATGCCCATCTGGCGGTGGCCGGGCAGGGTGCACCAGCCAGCCAGGTCCGTACCGATCACGCCGACGTCGACGGTCGCCTGCTCGCCCGGTGCCAGCACGCCGCTCGTCGCGCCGTTGGCGAACTCCAGGTCGTGCCGCTGGTCGCCGGTGTTGACGAGCGTCACCTGCAGCGCGTTGCCGACGGGCACCTCGATGATGTTCGGGACGAACGACATCCCGTCGACGGTGACCTCGGCGCGCGTCACCTCGCCGGTCGGTACGACGGATGACGTCGACACGGCCGCGTGCGGCTGCTCGTCGGCGGATGCGGTCACGAACGAAGGACGGACGAGCAGCGCGGCCACCGTGAGCGTGACGACCACCACGACACCGATGGCGGCGGCGGCGGCGCGCCCCGTCGGGGTGCCGTCCTGGCCCGGCAGGGTTCGCGGTGGCGATGTCGGGCGGCCGGCGTCGGGGTCCTCAGGCACCGTCTCCTCCAGGGGTCGGCTCGGGCGGGTGGTTCACGTTGCTGGTGGCCGGCGGCAGGGCCGCGCGCCGCACGCGCACCTGGCGGGCACCGGCGACGGCGAACAGGACGACGTCCGCGGCGAACGTGAGCAGCACCAACGCCCACCACCACGTGCTCAGATCCGTCCCGGTCGTGCCGGTCACCGCGAGCAGGCCGATGGCCGTGTTGCGGACCGCGACCCGCGCCGGCCAGCCCGTCTCCAGTACGGCCATCCCCGCGCGAAGGGCGGCCGGGCCGCCGCCGACGACGACGGGCAGGAGGTAGGTGAGCGCTCCGACGAAGACCTGGCCGATCCCTCCGATGCCGAGCACGGCGATCCACGGCAGGTTCGACGCCCGGAACGCTCCGGCGTCCGGCGCGGCGAACGCGCCGACGGAGACGGCCGTGACGGCGACCGCCACCCAGGCCAGGCCGGCCGTCATCGTCCAGGTGGCGTAGGTGCTCGGCGACTTCGCCAGAGCGGTTCGTACCAAAGGTACGGCGATACCGG
Organism: Actinomycetales bacterium; assembly: GCA_017849335.1. Classification (GTDB taxonomy): domain Bacteria; phylum Actinomycetota; class Actinomycetes; order S36-B12; family S36-B12; genus UBA10649. Next base: position 12,037 of record JAFIHP010000048.1, read on the forward strand.
GGATCAGCGCGGCGACGAAGAGGAGCAGGCCGATCCCGACCCCGGGCATGATCCCCCCGATCGCGGCCACCGCCGCGACGGCTATCCCGCCGACCAGCAACGGCAGGGCGCGGACGGCGAGGGTGACGGCGTGCGGGTCGATCCGGGTGCGCAGCATCGTCGGGCCGAGGGTGACGAGGGTGCCGGCGATCGACAGGCCGATCCACCCGCCGACGTTGACGAGCGCGTGCGCGACGGTCAGCCGGTCGCGCAGGTCGACGGTCCACGCCGGTGCCGTCGGGTCGAGCATCGCGACGGCGATGATCCCGGCGAGTGTGCACCCGACGACGAGGAAGGCCGCCGCCGCGACGTAGAAGCGCACGACGACGGCGAACCGGGACACGAGCCGGGTACGCGCAGCCCTCAGCAGAGCCAGCCCGTGCCAGGCGATCACGGCGCCGATCCCGGTGGCAAAGGCCACGACGGCGATGGTGCGGGCGGTCCACATTGCGGCGAAGAGCCCGACGAGCACCACGTTGAACGCGACCGTGCGTATGACCGCGTCGCGTCCGGCGCGGGGATCGTCGTCGGGCAGCCGCAGGAGCGTGCGGGCGAAGTACCACGACCACTGCAGGATCGCGTTGGTCAGCACCCCCAGGGTGACGACGTGCACGAGCGTCCACAACGGCTGCGGCAGCGCCGACCGTGACACCAGCCCGATCCCGGCGATGACCAGCGCGGCCACGAGCCACACGGACGCGAGCCGGTCGGTGCGGGGACGGCGGCGCCGCGGTGGTGCGGCGCGGGTCGGCCCGTCGATCGCGGTCATCGCCGCGCGCTCCGGCGCCCGGCGGTGATGACGAGCGTGACGGTCGTGACCAGGAAGGCGAGCAGGGCGACAACGTCGACAGCGCCGCCCAGCTGCCAGGCTCCGTCGTTGCCGCGGGCGCCGGCGATGGCGCGGATGAGCAGACCGGCCTGAAGGAGCAACCAGACGGCCCACATGACGGGGTGGTACGGCAATGGCCGCCGGGCAATCGCCGGCACGATCACCGGGGCGTGGGCGACAACCATGGACAACGCGAACCCGATCGTGAGGGCGTGCACGACGACGTCGTAGCGGTAGCCCGAAAGCGCCGGCCCGCCGACGATCCACACGAGGGAGGCGACGACGGCCCAGGCGTAGCCGGTGAGCAGGCAGGCGGCCATGAACCGCGGCAGCCCGGTCGTGCGGATCGTGCGCCGGGCGACGTCGTGCACGGCGACATCGACGATGAGGACCCCGAGCACCAGGCCGAGGAGCGGGTAGCCGGCGTCGGGAGCGACGAGCGTCACCACGAGCGTCGCGATGAGCGCGCAGGACTCGGCGACGATCCGCTGCTCGGTCCCACGGGCGAGGAAGGCGATGCGGGCCAGCTCCAGCCGTTCCCCGACGATGGTGAGTACGAGGAAGGTCGTCCACCACGGGATGATCGCCGCGGCCTCGAACCCCCGCGTCCAGAGCGCCGCGCCACCCGCACCGGCGAAGGCGCCGAGCGCCTGGACGAGGAGGGAGTGCGACGGCTGCCGGTGCCATACGCGCAGGTAGACGACCAGCAGCAGGAGCATCGACGCCGTCCACGCCAGACCCGGCAGCATGCGGCCGTCGGGCACGGGAAGCGCGGTCGACTGCAGGACGAGCGTGATCGTGCCGACGCCGCTGGCCAACGGCGCTGCGTACGCCCACACCGTCGAGCGGGACGGACCCGACTGCAGGGCGACCGCGCGCTCGAGGGTGATGGCCGTCCCGAGGAAGCCGTAGACCATCAGGACGCCGTGCCCGGCGGCCAGCGACACCGCCTCGACAGGGGCGCCAAGACCGAGTCGCAGCAGGGCGGCGTCGAGTCCCGACAGGACGGCAGTCGCGGCTAGCAGCAGGAGCAGCAGGCGCTGCACCGGCACGCGCGGGCGCCCGGCGTCGGCCGGGATCGCCGGGCGGGCCGGTGTCGTCTGCTGGTCCATCGCGCTCCCCGAGGTCCGACGGCCTCGTGCCGTCGATGCCGTTCTCCAGCACTGTAGCGGAATAGACCGGATGGTGATACTTTTTATTTGTGCGTGAGACCCAGGCTGCCGACGAGCACGTCCTGCTGTCCGTGCCCAGCCGCGCGCGGATCCTCGACCTCGTGCGCTCCGCGGCTGAGCCGCTCACGGCGGCCGATCTCGCCCGCGAGCTTGACATCCACGTGACGACCGTCCGCTTCCACCTGGACCAGCTCGAGCAGGCCGACCTCGTCCTGAAGGCGCCCGTGCCGTCCGGCGGCCGCGGCCGTCCGCGCATCGGCTACCGCGCCGGCGCCCTCGATCTCGGGCAGGTACGCGAGCAGATGATCGATGCGCTCGCCGAGGCCCTGGCCGACCGTGGGTCGCGTGACCGCTCGCTGGCCGCCGGCCGCCGCTGGGCCGATCGGCTGCCGGAGCCACGGGGAGAACCCGCTGCCGCCGTGACCGAGGTCTTCGCGCAGCTCGGCTTCGCACCCGACCGCGACGGGTCGACGATCGACCTGCACCGGTGCCCGTTCGGCGATGCCGCCCGCCGCACCCCGGAGGTCGTCTGCCGGGTGCACCTCGGGCTCGCGCAGGGCCTTGCCACCCGCGCCGCGCAGGCACAGACGAGCGCCGCCCCCCGCGTCGGTCTCGTCCCGTTCGCCGGCCCCGACCTCTGCGTGCTCACCATCGACGGACGTGGCGTCGACACCGGTGTCGACGCCGAAGGACGACCTGCATGACGACCGAACGACTGCTCCCCCAGGCAGACCGCCCCACGGAGGACGTGCTGGGACGCTGGCTGCTCGCCGCAGGCGATGTATGCGGCGCCGACATCGTCGAGCTGGCACCTGGACTCGTGCGCACGACGGACGGAGCGCCGTCGACGACCACGCGCACGCGCCCCAGGGACGGCTGGACCGATGCGTGTGCGGACGTCGTCGTCGGCGAGGCGATGCTCACGATGCAGACCGACCGGGGCAAACGGGCGATCATCACGGAGGCCGTCCGACTGCTGCGGCCTGGCGGGCGCTCTGCGATCCACGAGCTCGGCCTCACCTCCGACGACATCGACGATGCCATGGCCGACGGGATCCGGCAGGAGCTGGTCGGCACCATCCGGGTCAACGCCCGGCCACTGACCGAGGCGGAATGGCGTGCGCTCCTCACCGATGCCGGCCTCGTCGTCGACCGGGTCGACACCGCGCCGATGGTCCTGCTCCGGCTCCGTCGCAACATGGCACACGAGCGCGTCGTCGGCACGCTGCGGATCGTGCGGAACGTGCTGCGCGACGCCGCCGCCCGCCGACGCGTCCTGGCCAAGCGAAAGACGTTCACCCGCAACGCAGACCCCATGACCGGGATCGCCCTGGTCGCCCACCTCCCCGCGAAGGACACCCGATGAGCAGCGCTGAGCATGCCCCCGCCATGACCGACCTGGACGCGATCGCTGACCTCGTCACGATCCAGCCCGGCGCGACCGTCTCGCGGACCGTGCTCACCGCAGAGGGCGTCCGCGTCGTCCTGTTCGGCTTCGACGCCGGCGAGCAACTGACCGAGCACACCGCCGCGATGCCCGTCGTGCTGCAGGTGCTGGAAGGTCATCTGCGGATCACCGCAGACGGCCGGACCGTCGACCTGCGCCCCGGCGGACTCATCCACTTCGGCACCCGGCTACCGCATGCGGTCGACGCCGTCGAGCCCTCCAAGCTCGCTCTGCTGATGCTCGACGACCGCTGACCTGCGTCCGTCCCGTCGCCCCGATCCGAACCACCCGAACGAAGGAGATCCCCATGAGCGAGTCCCTCGAGATCGGCCGGCAGATGCCGGTGCTGGAGCACACCTGCGGGTGCGGTGTGGACCACGACGGGGCACCGGTGCTCGACGTCCGGCCGATCCCGCACGCGATCCGGCACGCCAGCGTGTTCGGCGCGTTGGACGCCGTCGCTCCGGGCGGCTCGCTCGTCATCATCGCGCCGCACGCGCCGCTGCCGCTGCTCGCCCAGCTGGCCGAGCGCGCCCCGATCGAGGTGACGTTCCTCGTCGAGGGCCCGGACGCGTGGCACGTCCAGATCACCCGGCAGGTCCTCGACCCGACGTAGCCGGCCGTAGGTTGACCGACGTGACCGATCCAGAGGGGCGGGACCCGGCGGATCCTGCGCCGGTGTGGACGGCCGTCGTCCTCGCCGGCGGTCGCGCCGCCCGGATGGGTGGGCGGGACAAGCCGCAGCTCCAGATCGACGGGCGCTCGCTGATCGCGTGGGTAGTCGACGACCTGCCAGCGCACGTCCCGGTGGTCGTCGTCGGCCCTGTTCAGCCGGTGCCCCGGGAGGTGGAGTTCCGGCGCGAGGACCCACCGTTCGGCGGACCGGTCGCCGCGCTCGCCGCGGCCCTGCCTGCCGTCCGCACTCCGCTCGTCGGTCTCGTGGCCTCCGACATGCCCCGCGCCGGCGCGTTGCTTAGCCGGTTGGCGGCAGGCTGGCGCGGCCCGTCGGGACTCGTCCCGGTCGACGAGGACGGTCACCGGCAGCCGTTGTGCTCGATCCTGCCGAGCGACGCTATCACGTTGGCACTCAACGGGATCGGCGACCCGGCCGGCTTCTCGATGCGGTCGTTCCTCTCCCGGCTCGACGTCACCGAGCTGCGGCTTACCGGGTCCG
>JAFIHP010000049.1 GCA_017849335.1 Actinomycetales bacterium
CAGGGTCGCGCCGCCGGTGTCGACGTCGTGCACGTCGACGACGACTTCTCGAACGCAGCGAAGGCCGGGCTGCCGGTCGTCGTCCCCCCGCGCGGTCACCGGCTCGGCGCCACGTACGCCGACTAGCCGGCCGCCGGTCGACCGGATTGGGGACGTGTCCTGATCGTCATCGAAGCGCTGGCCGTCGGCCTGGCCATCGGCGCGGTGCTCGGGCTCATCGGGGCCGGCGGCGCGGTGGTCGCCGTTCCCGCGTTCGTCTACCTGTTCGGGTTCGAGCCGCTCGCGGCGACCACGGCGTCCCTCGCGGTGGTCGCCGCCTCGGCCACCGCGGGAGCCATCCCGCGGATCAGGCTGAGGCAGGTCCGGCTGAGGCAGGCCGTGGTGTTCTGGGCGCTGGGCATCGTGGGCACGCTGGCCGGGAGTCGGGCCGCGCCGCTGATCCCGGCGGCCGTCATCGTCGCCGGCTTCGCCGCCGTCATGCTGGGCGCGGCCGCCGCGATGTGGCGCAAGTCATCGGCCGTCGAGTCGCCGGGCCGTGGCCGACGGGCGCCGTGGCTGCTGCCCGTCGTGGCCATCGGGGTCGGCCTGCTCACCGGCCTCTTCGGGGTCGGCGGAGGGTTCCTGATCGTCCCGGCGCTCGTCCTCGTCTTCGGACTGCCGTTCGCGCTGGCGACCGGGACCTCGCTCGTCGTCGTCGCGCTCAACAGCATGACCGCCCTGCTGTTCAAGGCGGACTCCTGGGGGACGGTCGACTGGCACATCCCCGCGCTGGTCATCGTCGGTGGGCTCGTCGGCTCCGCGGCCGCATCGCGATGGAACGTGGGCGTGTCCCAGCGCATCCTGGAGCGGGGGTTCGCCGTGCTGCTCGTCGTCCTCGCGGCGTGGATGGTCCTGGAGCCGCTGGTGCTGCCGGGCTAGGGCAGGTCGGGTCGGCGTGCGACGAGCACGGTGTCGACGGCCGTCCGGAGCGCGGGCTCCTCGCCGACCGTCCGCAGGACGCGGGCTGCGCGCTCGATCGTCAAGCCAGTGCCGGCGAGGTCGTCGGCCAGGTCCTCGGGCGAGAAGAGCACCGACGCATCCTGCGGGCCCCCGACGCCGTCGTGGAGGTTGTCGCGATGGTGGCCGACGATGACGAGCCGACCTCCGGTGCGACGCACGCGGCGGCGGTTCGCAGAGCCTGACTGCGCTCGGTCGGCGGGAGGTGCAGATAGACGACGAGGGCGAGGTCGAACCGCTCGGGTGGCGGCGGGAACCGCAACAGGTCGCCGACCTCGAACGTGAGGCGCGTCGCGCCGTCGGCGAGTCGTTCGTCCGCCAGCCGGCGGGCGCGCTCGACCGCAACAGGGGAGAAGTCGACCGCCAAGACGGTCCAGCCGTGGTCGGCCAGCCAGATGGCGTTGCGCCCCTCGCCGGCGGCGAGGTCGATCGCCCGGCCAGGCGGCATGCCGGCGACGATCTGCTCGACCCAGGTGTTGGGATCCGCGGACCAGACCAGGTCGCTGGCCGCGTACCGGGCGTCCCACTGCGTACTGTCCACGGTCGGCGAAGTCCTACCCGAACAGGCGGCCGAGGAAGCTGCTCTTGCGGGCGGCTTCCTTCTCGGCGGCCGTGCACGAGCACCGCTCGTTCTTGGGAATCCCCCGCAGAACCTGGTTCTTGTGCTGGCCGCATCCGGCCCAGGTCGTCTTCTTGCAGAGCTTGCAGGTGGCCTGGTGGCACATGCCGCGGTCCTCTCGACGGGTGCCGTCAGCATACCCCAGGGGGTATCACCGTTCGACGTCGACGTCGGCGTCGTGCTGGTGCGGCCCGGGCTCGCGCGGGAGTCCGATGGTGAAGGTCGTCCCCGACGAGCCGTCCGACGCGACGCCGATGGATCCGCCGTGCGCCTCGACGAGCTCCCGGACGACCGTGAGGCCGATTCCCGACCCCGCGCCGTCCGCGCCCGCGCCGCGCCACAGTCGTTCGAACACGTGCGGAAGGTCGCCTGCGGGAATCCCGGGCCCGTCGTCCGCCACCGTGACGAGGGCATGAGAGGCGGTCGTCCCGACGGTCACATGCACGGCGTCACCGGGTCGGCAGTAGCGGCCAGCGTTGCTGAGCACGTTGCCGACGGCCTGGTGGAGCCGGTCGACGTCACCGATCACCTGGACGGACGGTGGGCCGGTCATCGACACCGCGACTCCCCGGCTCGCGAGCGTCGGACGCGCGATCGCGACCGCCTCCGCCACCAAAGCCGACAGGTCGAGCCGCTCACGGCGCAGCGACAACGCCGCGGCCTCGGCCGACGAAAGGACCGCGAGATCGTCCACGATGCGCCCGAGCCGGACCGCCTGGTCGTGGAGGGGCGCGAGGTACTCCGGTGTGGGAGGGACCAGCCCCTCGCGGAGTTCCTCCAGGCCGGCCTGCAGCGCCGTCAGCGGGGTCCGGAGCTCGTGCGCGATGTCCGCGGAGAGCCGCCGGCGGACTCGCTCGGATCGCGAGACGTCGTCGGCGGCGGCGTCGAACGCGCGGGCGAGGTCGCCCAGCTCTGTCTCGGCGGCGAGGTCGTCGGACGCCGGACGCGCGCTGCGGTCACCGCGGGCGAATGCCCGCGCCACGGCCGAGAGCCGCACGATCGGAGCGGTCAGCCAACGGCTGGTGAACGCGGCCGCGACGAATGCGATCAGCAGGGCGGCAGCGGCGGACACCAGGATCCAGGTCCAGGCAATCGCCTGGCCGGTGGCCGAGGGCGGTGCACCGAAGGAAAGCCGGACGGCGCCGACCGGTACGCCGTCGACGACGACGTCGGCGCTCATGCTGCCGCGACCGGGTCCGTTGCCCGTTCCGTTGCCAGGTCCATTCCCTGAGCCGGCGTGGGCCGCCGGTGAACTGCGCACGACGTTTCCCGTCGCATCCAGCACCGTGAGTCCCGCGCCCCCGGCGGCGGCGACCTCAACAGCTGGGGCGAGGTTGGCGCCGGCCCACCCACCGGCCGTCGCGTACGCCGCAGCCGCGACTCGTGCCGCGGCATCCGCCGAAGCCTGTCGCTGACTTGCCGTGTCGGCGTCGAGGCCGCGCGAGGTCCCGACGAGGGCCGCCACGGTGAGCACCGTGACCGACGTCAGGGCTACCAGGACGAATGCCACCAGCAGGCGCCGGCCGAGGGCTCCGAGCGGGCGGACGCGGTCACGGGTCACGATCGAGTCCCAGCCGGTATCCGACGCCGACGACCGTCTCGACGACCTCGGGATCGTCGAGCTTGTGGCGCAGGTTCTTCACATGTGAGTCGATGGTCCGTTCGTAACCCTCGTACGCATACCCCCGTACGCGATTGACCAGCTCCAGGCGCGAGTAGACCCGGCCCGGTCGGGACGCGAGGGCAACCAGGATGCCCCACTCGGATGGGGTGAGCTCCACGAGCCGGCCGCCGACCCGCACCTCGTGGCGGTCTCCGTCGATCGACAGCCGGGCCCCGCCGTAGGTCATCGGGCCCGGCGCCGCGGGAGCTACGCGGCGGCCGAGGACGGCGGCGACCCTCAGCACGACTTCCTTCGGCGAGAACGGCTTGGTGACGTAGTCGTCCGCGCCGCGCTGCAGGCCCTCGATCCGGTTCTCGACCGCGGCCCGGGCCGTCAGGGCGATCACCGGGGTGTGGGTCGCTGTCGCGGCGTCGAGGATCTCCAGGCCGTCGATGTCCGGGAGACCGAGGTCCAGGAGGACGAGGTCGGGGTCCGCCTCGCGCAGCAGGCGAAGGCCCTCGGCACCGGTCCCGCAGGTGAGGACTCCGTGGGCCTCCCGCTCGAGGTATCGGCGGAGCACCTCGCGGATGTCCCGCTCGTCCTCCACCACCAGCACCAGCGCCACGCGACCATCCTGCCCAGCGCGGACGCGGAAGTCCTGGTCGTGTGTCGAACGCGTATCGAACTCCATCGGATCTCCACACCGACGACACGGGACCTCGACGTCGGGGCGTCAGCGTCCTCCTGACAGCACACGGAACGCCGGGACCCGCCCGGCGGGAGAGCGAGGACATGATGCGTACAGCGGCACGGACAGCAGCACGGACCGCAGGGATGGCTGCGGCGGTCCTGGTCGCGGTCGCCGCGGCGACCGGCACGGCGGCCGCCGGCACCGCGACCCCCGGCACCGGGACCGGGACCTGCCCGCTGACCGGGACCTCGATGACGATGCCGGCCGGCGATCGTCTGGGCAACGGCGCAGGGAACGGACTGGGGAACGGACTTGGTCGTGGGCCGGGCAACGGTGGTCAGTCCTCGGGCTTGCTGGCCGTCGGCGCCGGCACGCTGACCAGTACCCAGCGCGCGACGCTGGCCTCGATGGCCGAGGAGGAGAAGCTCGCGCACGACGTCTACGTCACGCTCGGGGGCACCTTCTCCGATCTGCCGCAGTTCGACCGGATCGCCCGGGCAGAGTCACAGCATCTGACGACCATGCGGGCATTGCTCGACCGGTACGGGATCGCGGACCCGACCAGTGGCCGTGCCGTCGGTGACTTCGCCGACCCCGAGCTGCGGGCCCTCTACACCAGCCTGGTCGAGCGCGCCGACACTCCTGCGGACGCGCTCGGCGTCGGCGTCACGATCGAGCGCCTGGACATCGCCGATCTCGATGACGCGATGAGCGGGCTGACCGCGCCGGACGTACTGAATGCGTACACCCACCTGCGCCAGGGCTCGCAGCGGCACCTGGCCGCGTTCGGCGGCTGACGGCCGGGGCGGCGATCGGCTGGCCGCGTGTCTCAACGGACCGGTGCGGTTCGACGGGTGTTCATCTGCGGAACAGCTTCCGCACACCCGGCGTCACTAGACACGGCCCATGCCCCGTAGATCCGTGCGATACGTCGCTGCCGTCGCTGCCCTGACCACCGTCTCGACCGTCGGCCTCGTCGCCGTCTCGAGCCCGAGCCAGGCGGCCGACGCTCCGCTGATCCGGGTCACGGAGGTGGAGTACAACGGCTCGGAGTTCGTGGAGCTGACGAACGTCGGGACGGCGGCGCAGGACTTCACCGGGTGGTCGTTCGACGACGACAGCCGCACGGCCGGGACCGTGAGCCTGTCGGCGTTCGGGACGGTTGCCGCGGGGGAGTCGGTCATCCTCGCCGAGTCAGCGGCGGACGCGTTCCGCACCGAATGGGACCTGAAGTCGTCGGTCAAGGTGATCGGCAGCAACCCCGCGAACCTGGGGCGCGCCGACGAGGTGAACGTCTACGACGCGACGAACACGCTCGTGGACCGCGTCACGTACAACGACCAAGCGACGGCCGGTGACCCGGCGAAGGGCCCCCGGACGGACACGGCCTCCGCGTGGGTGAGCCAGGCCAACCTGGGCACCAACGTCTTCTCGACGTGGACCAAGTCGACCGTCGGTGACGCCGAAGGGTCGTGGGCGTCCGTCAACGGCTATGCCGGTTCGCCCGGTGCGAGCACGCTCGGCACGTCGACGCCGGGCAGCGTCCGGGACACGGGCGGAACCCCGGTCCCGGTGCTCGACTGCCAGCCGGAGGCGCCGAGCGGCACCGGCCCGACCCCTGCCGGTGCCCTGACCTGGCCCGGCTCGGCGACGCCTGCCGTCGCGGACACGCAGTGCGCGTGGAAGACGACGACCGGACCCGAGGGCCGCGACATCAGCGGACTGGTCTTCGACCCGTCCGATGCCGGGGTGCTGTGGGCCGTCAAGAACAAGAGCTGGGTGTTCAAGCTGGTCAAGCAGGGCTCCACGTGGGTCCCGGCGACGGGGTGGGCTGGTGGCAAGCAGATCCTCTTCCCCGGCGGCACCGGCGAGCCGGACTCCGAGGGCCTGACCGTCGGCCCCGACGGCGCCCTCTACGTGACGACCGAGCGCGACAACGCCAACAACAAGTTCTCGCTCAACTCGATCCTGCGGTTCGACCCGACCGCGGCGGGATCCACGCTGACGGCGACCGCGCAGTGGGACCTCACCACGGAGTTCCCCGAGCTGGTCGTCGTCGGCGGTGACAAGACGAAGGCCAACCTCGGCTTCGAGGGCGTCACGTTCGTCCCCGACAGCTACCTGACCGCCAACGGCTTCGTCGACCAGTCGACGGGCACGACGTACCGGCCCAACCGGTACCCCCTGCACGGCACGGGGCTCTTCTTCGCCGCGCTGGAGAACGACGGCAAGCTCTACGCCTACGCCGTCAACAGCGACGGCACGTTCCACCGCGTCGCCGTGGTGGACACCGGGATGGGTCACGTGATGGACGTGCAGTACGACCGTGACCTCAAGCGGATCTGGGCGCTGTGCGACAACACCTGCGGCGTCACGTCGGAGCTGCTCAAGGTGGACGCGACCGGGGCGATCGTCCCCGAGCGGACCTACGCGCGTCCGACCGGACTGCCCGACAACAACATCGAGGGCTTCGCCGTGGCGCCCACGTCCACGTGCGTCAGCGGCGTGCGCGAGGTCGTCTGGGGCGACGACGGAATCTACGGCGAGGGAACGGGCAGTGCGAGCGAGGGCCACGCCCTGTACAGCGGGACCGTGACGTGCGACCTGGGCCTGGGCGCGCAGGGCGTCCCGGCGCCGCCGGCGTCGTCGGGTTCCTCCGGGTCCTCCACGCCGACACCGACGCCCACTCCGACGCCGACTGCCACGACGAAGCCGACTCCCGCCCCGGCGCCGGCACCCACGGTCACGCCGGCTCCGGTCGTCGTCCCGGCGGTGTTCGCCCCGGCGCCGGGACGGACGAACCCGACCACGGCGGTCGTCGTCACCCCGGGCATCGTCATGGTTCCGCAGTCAGTGGCGGCCGCGGCGACACCTTC
>JAFIHP010000050.1 GCA_017849335.1 Actinomycetales bacterium
CCGACGGCGACCTACGACGCGACGCTGGCCGCAGCACGGTGGCTGGACGCCAACAGCCCGGTCGATGCCCAGGTCGCCACGACCGACCCGCTCTCGGCGCTGGTCCCGGCCCTGACCGGACGCCAGATGTACCTCGCGGGCGACATCTACCAGGTGGGCCTGGGCCGCGCCGACGAGATCGACGAGATCGGCCGCCGCCGCGACGTGTCCGCCGCGCTGGCGACCGGTCCGAGCGTGGCCGACTACGCCGCCCTGTGCGCGGCCGGCGTCGACTACGTGTGGTCGGCCACCGCACCCACCGACGTGCGGGCGACCGGCCTGGAGGTCGTCTACCAGGAGCCGGACGTCACGATCCTGAAGATGCCCGACGGGCAGTGCCCCATCCCCTGAGCCGAGTCGGCGCGGTCAGAAGGGTGGCGGGTCGGCGGGTGGTCGGGGTGGTGGCGGGGGTATGAGGTCGGGTGGTTCGTGTTGGTAGACGCGGCCGAGGGGTGAGCGCCAGGTGCAGGCGCCGTTGCGGTGACTGGCGGTGATGTGCCAGTAGCCGGCGGTCTTCATCTCATGGTGGTGCGTGCAGAGCGGCCCGAGGTTGCAGGCGTCAGTCACCCCGCCGGCGCCGTAGGGTCTTGCGTGGTCGATCTCGCAGCGTTCGGCCGGGCGGTTGCAGCCGGGGAACCGGCAGAACTGGTCGCGGAGCCGGATGACGAACTTCTGCACGTCGCTGGCGAGGTAGTGCCGGCGGCCCGCGTCCAGGATGCACCCCGTCGCGTCGGTCACGAGGCGCCGGATCGTGGAGGAGCCGCGGGCCGCGTCGGCGAGGAGGTCGGTGATCTCGTCCGCGGTGCACGGGGTGTTCCCGATGCGGCCACCCTGATCCGAGCACCCGACGATCGTGGCGAGCGGGACGAGGACGTTCACGTGGACGGAGAGCTTCGCCTCGGCCACCGGGCCGGTGACCTGACCGACGGAACCCGGGTCGCCCAGGGTCAACGCCGCGAGGGCAGCCACGCGTCGCTGCCCGCGGGTGATGCAGCCGTCCGCGACCTCGAACCGGGCATCCTTCGCGAGAGTGTTCACGGCCTGCATCACGGCCTCGGCGTGCGCGGTCGGCATCACCGCCCGGATCTCCGAGGTGCCCGGCTCGAGCGGGTTGAGGAACACGCCGTGATCCTGCTCCGCCGCCCTCCGGCGGCGCGTCCGAGCACCCGTGGGGTCGATCGCCGTCACCAGCACCCGCGCCTTCCGGCCGGACTCGCCCGGGGTGTGCGTGGCCGCGAAGGGGACGACCGCCGCCAGGACCTCACGGCAGTGCTTCGCGTACTCCGCTTGCTCGCTCGGGTCGGCGCTTCCGTAGCCGGGCAGGTTCCGCAACTGCCGGCCGATCGCCCGCGCATGCTCGATCGTGAGCGTGCCCGCGAGCATCGCCGCCAGCATCGGCCGCCACGCACCCATCAACTCCTGAGCTTCCAGGATCCGGGCCTCACCTGTCACCGGCGACAGCCGCAACGCCGCGGTCACCTCCGACCAGGCGACCTGCTCCGGGCACACGTACTGCGGCCGAGCCGGCCGATCCGGATCGACGTCCGCCGCGACCTGCGCGCGGACCTCCGCGACGACCTTCGCCGTCACCTGCGCCCGCAGGGCGGTCTCCAGGCCCGCGACGTGGGCGGCTACCCCCTGCATCTGCTGCAGCATCGTCACCGCCTCATCCGCACTCAACTCACCGACCGCGATCTCACCCAACGTGTCCAGCAGCCCGACACCCGGAGCCTGCCCGCACGCGGACTCCAGCCACTCACCCGCCGTCGGAGCGACGAGCTCCACATCTTCCGACGGCCCATCCGCGTCGTCGTCCGGGAACGGACACACCCGATCCACCCACGCCTCGTCCGCACCGCCATCGTCCGCGGCGCCACCCACAACGGGGCAATCGGGAAGCTCGGGATCGTTGTCGAACATGCGTACAGTATGGGCGGTACCCCTGACAGTGGGGCTGGGCACCGCGGGCATTCCCGTTGCGTTGCACCGTGAATGCCAGGCCTATGACGCCGCAGGGACCACGGCCTTCGGCGTCGGCCAGCGGCGGTGCGCCCAGGCGAGGATGCGCTTCTCGAACAGGTTCCACGAGACCAGGCCGACGGCCCACGAGGACGCCACCGCGATCGTCCAGATCGTGAAGACCCACAGCAGGTTGTACGGCTCGGTCGTGTCCTTCGGGCCGGTGTACCAGCGCTCGATTCCACGCAGAACCCAGAAGTGGAAGAAGTACATGAAGTACGAGTACCGCCCGATGCTGCGCAGGGACGGCCCGACCGCGGGAATCGCGTTCCCGACGACCGCGATCGCCGCAGCGATCACGACGAATCCGAGAACGAAGTAGCCCGGGGTCTCCTGGGCGTAGGTCGAGATCATCGCCAGCAGCAGCGCGCAGGCGACGAGGACGGCCGTCCATGACCGCTCGGGAACCAGGCCCTCGACGCCCCGTGTCCGCCAGATGCGCAGAACGGTGAACGCCGCCCCGCCGAGCAGGAAGAACGGCCACGAGTTGAACAGCGACAACCGGAGCCAGTCCGCGGCGATCGTACCGGCGATACCGCCGTCACCGTCGAAGGCGACGACGGCTCGCGCCGCGAACATGGACACGTAGCCCACGATCACGGTGACCGCGAGGAAGGCGACGCTGCGCCGGCGGAACCAGGAGAACAGCAGGTAGTGCCCCATCTCCTGCTGGATCGTCAGGCCCCCGGTGGGGATGTAGACCAGCGCGGGGTTCAGCCAGCCCAGGAAGAACAGCCCGAGCACGAACCCGACCGCCGCGGGCAGTCCCGAGTCCGGAACCCCGAAGACGAGGTAGGAGATCACGAGGAACACGACCCACAGCGGCCAGATCCGGGCCCAGCGACGGGACCAGTAGTACGGCTGCGTGAACGGACGGTCGGCGGCGTGCAGGGCGAACATCAGCCAGCCCGACAGCACGAAGAAGAGCTGGACGCCGAACTGGCCGTAGTCGAGGGCGCGGAAGACCTCCATCGGCAACCGGTAGCTCCCGGTTGTCGCCACCATCGTGGACAGCGAGTGCGTCGCGATGACGCAGAGGATCGCGACACCCCGGACCGCGTCGAGCGCCGCGACACGCGGCTGGTTAGCCGGGGTCAGCGCGGTCGGCACGGGGTACGTCTCCGGTTCTGCGGGCGCTTCGCCCGCCGTCGCGCTCTACCCTAGGCGCGCACCGCACCGCGGCCGAGGAGGAGTCCGATGTCGTTCATGACGCGCACGCTCGACCGGCTGACCGGGGGCCGGCTGACCCGCTCGGAGTTCGAGCACCGGTTCGACCGGTACCTCGCGTCGGGGGTGTGGGAGAGCGGCGACGGCGAGTCGCTCCTGGCGGCGTTCCTGGAGTCCGGGGGCACGTGGCTCACCGAGGCCTCGGAGAAGGTCACGGCGTCCGGGGTCCGGTACGACTTCGACGAGGCGGTCGACACCCTGGGTCTGTGGCGGGAGCCCGGCTCGTTCGACCGCGCGCTCGCGGACCTGCGGGCGAACGGCTACGCCCTGTGCGACGTGCTCATGCCCGACTCGACCGTCGACGATCTCTCGGCGTACTTCGCGCAGGCGCCGTGCACGCTCACCTCGGACCGGCCCACGACGCTGGCACCCGGCCAGACGGTCACCGTCGACTTCGAGAACCCGCTCGCCGAGAAGTACGCGGTCACGACGAAGGCCACGCTCGACTCGCCGACCGTGCGATCGCTGATGCTGGACCAGGGGCTGCTGCAGATCGCCCAGGCCTACCTCGGCTCGGCCCCGATCATCGACATCCTCATCGCCTGGTACTCGTTCCCGGCGCCGGACGCCAGCCGCGAGGCGGGGCAGCTGTACCACTTCGACCTCGACCGGATCCGGTGGCTGAAGGCGTTCCTGCTGCTGTCGGACCAGGACGAGGAGACGGGTGCCCACATGTACGTGCCGGGCACCCAGAAGGACCACGGGATCGACGCGTCGCTGCTGCGCAAGGGCTACGCGCGGCTGCAGGACGACGAGGTCGCGGCGCTGTACCCCCGCGACTCGTGGAAGACGATGTCCGGCCGGCGCGGCGTCGTGCTCCTGGAGGACACGCGCGGGCTGCACAAGGGGCTGCCGCTCGTCCGCGACCACCGCCTGATGCTGCAGTTCGAGTACGCGCAGTCGATGTTCGGTCATCCGGCCGGTCTGTCGTCCGCCGAGATCGGCCCCATCGACGACCCGTACTGGCAGGCGATGCGCGAGCGCTACCCGCTGGTGTTCTCGGTCCTGGACCGCTGACGCGCGCGCCTCGTGACCTCGCGCGCGGCGGCGCGCGTCGCGACCCGCACCGGCTGCTCCCACAGCCAGGACAGCCGCCGGGCGCGCGCCGACAGATAGCGGCGCTTGACCGCCTCCGACTCGTCGAGTGACGTCGTGCGGTCGGAGACCGTGAGGGAGTCGGGGTGCCAGCGGAAGCTGGACACCACGGTGCCGACGTCGACGAAGGACCCCTGACGGCGCAGCTTCAGCAGCAGATCCAGGTCGAACGCGAACCGCAGCGAGGCGTCGACGCCACCGACCGCCTGCCACGCGTCCAACCGGACGAGCATGCCCGGCTGGGGGATGAGGTCCGGTCCCCACGGCAGGATCCGCTGCGCCCAGCGGCCCGCCTGGCTCGTCCACAGATGCCGGCCCTGGTCGTCGATGTAGGCACACGCCCCGTAGGCCACCACCCGTCCGCGATCCGCGGACAGCGCGCGCGTCGTCGACGCGAGCGAGCCCGGGGCCAGCAGGTCGTCGTCCCCGATCCAGTTCACGTACCGGTGGTCCGGACCCGCCGTCGCCACGCCGACGTTCACCGCGGCCGGCAGGCTCCCCGGATCGTCCACGACCCGGGCGCCGCGATCCGCCGCGAGGTCCCGCGCCGCGGTCGCGTCACGCGGCGTGACCAGCACGACATCCGCCGCGACGTCCTGCGCGGCGATCGAATCCAGGGTCTGCTGCAGGAAGTCCAGCCGCCGTCCCAGGGTGGGCACGACAAGGAGGACCGGCGCCGACACGCGTGAACGGTACCGAACGGGTGCTGGGAGGTACCCTGATGGCCGCCCCGGTCCGGTCCGCGGATCGGCTTCGGGCAAGGAGGCACGCGCCGTGGACGTGGTGTTCGCGCTGGTCTACCTCGGCCTCCTCGTCGCCACCCTCGTCGTCTCCCGGTCCGCGGCCACCACCGCCGTCCTCGTCGCCGTCGGCGTCGGTCTCAGCGGCGTGCTCGTGCAGTTCCTCGGTACGAGCGGGATGTCGTTCGCCTACGCGTCCCTCCAGTGGTGGCTGGCCGCGACGTTGGTCGCCGTCCTGGGCATCGCGGTCTTGCTCCGTCGACGCGAACCGGTCCGCATGACGCGGACCGCGCTGCTGGTCACGGTCGTCCCGAGCCTGGTCATCATCGCGGCGTTCGTCGTCGGGCGGCTGCTGGCTCCCGGGCCGCCCGGGACCCTGACCAGCGTCGGCTGGATCATCACGCGTGGTAGTGCCGAGGACAACGCGAAGTGGCTCAACGCGGCGGCCGAGCTCGCGTCCGGCGGCACGGTCGATGCCTGGGCGAACGTCGGCGGACCGCTCCTGCTGCTCCTGACGCTCGCCGCGACGCTCGTGTCGACGGCGGCGATCCTGTTCTTCGGCGGCG
>JAFIHP010000051.1 GCA_017849335.1 Actinomycetales bacterium
CTGCGGGGTGAGGGAACCGGCGACCAGGTAGTTCAGGCCCCAGGGCACGAAGAACAGGACCGTGACGACGGTGAGGTAGGCCAGCAGCGGCAGCGGACTGCGCCGCAGGCGGTTGCGCCGGCTCAGGACCGCCAGGCCCACGAGGAAGACGACCAGGCAGGCCGACGTGATCCAGGTGCCGTAGTTGGTCAGCGCGGTGTTCTCGAGCTGGGGTGCCGCCCCGAAGGCGTCGTAGACCGCCTCGTTGTAGCGCCACATGCCCGGCAGCTGGCTGATCGGCGCCGGGATGAGCGCCATGGCCAGGTTCCCCGCGAACGTCACCGACTCGTACGGCGTGCGCTCGGCCAGCGGCTGCGTCGGAGGTGCGGCAAGGGTCGTCAGCAGCCCGGGCAGGAAGCCGACGATCGCCAGCACCCCCAGCCCGAGGACCGGCGCCGCGGCCAGCCCGAGGTCACGCCAGCGGTCCCGGTGGGCGAACCGCCACACCACGGCCGCCGACCCGAGGATGAGGCCGAAGGCGGCGTAGTACAACCCGCTCCAGGCCGTGACGACGACGATCGCCGCGACGGCCAGCCACGCCCCGACGCGCGCGGACCTGCGCGGGTGGCGAGAGATGCGCGGAAGCACTCCGAGCCCGATGATCAGCGCGAGCGTCAGAGCCGTGACGGCGGAGTACATGGTCGCGAGGTAGGTGTGGCCGAGACCGCGGCCGAAGTGGAACGGGATCAGGCTGAATGCCGTCGCGAGCGCGATCGTCAGCGGTCCGCGCCCGCCGACGAGCCGGAGCATGAGGTACGCCAGCACGGCGACCAGGGGGAAGGAGACGAACAGCAGGATGTTGATGCCGGTGAACGTCGAGCCGGACAGCACGTCGACGAGGTGCGCGAAGCCGTTCTCCGTGAGGTCGAGGTTCGGCGCGTAGTTCAGGTTCATCCCCTGCGGGTAGCCGAACTGCGTCGTCGTGGAGTAGCCGAAGCCGCCGAAGGTCTCGGCGTTGACGTATGTGGCGTACATGTCGCCGGTGCCCAGCGGACTGTCCAGCTTCGACCAGATCGGACCGAACACGATCAGCGTGAGGGCCGTCGTGACGATGGCCGTGATCGCCGCTTCGATGCCGGCGCGGCGGGTGAGCAGGCTCGAGTCGGCCTGTGCAGGCGTCATGCGGCCGGCCAGGTCAGGCGCGTCAGGCACGAATGGCCCGTCGTCAGGTCCGGCATCGGCCAGGAGAAGTCGTAGCACTCCGGCGCGGTCGGGTGGGTCGACGTCGGCAGGCTCCTCCAGAACGCCAGGATCTGGTCGGTCGTGGGGGCGACCATCTGGATCACGCTGGGACGCAACGACTCCAGTCGCGCCGTGTCGTCCGCCGTGAGGGTCGGCTCCAAGGTCACCCGGTTCTCGCCCCACAGCTGCATCGCGGCGACCATGTACAGCTCGCGGTCGCCGCCGACCCAGTCGCCCCCCACCCAGTTGAGGATGGAGTCGGCGTCGGTCGTGTGGTCGAGCAGCCACTGCTGCGCGTTCACGGCGACGTGCATCTTCTCCGACGACGGGTTCGGGACGAACGCGTACGAGTAGGGCGTGGTCGGGTAGAGCCCGATCGTGCGACGTGAGTTCTGCAGCACCTGGGCGGACGACAGGACCAACGCCAAGGCCACGACGGCCGTGACGACGGCCGCGGTGCCGCCGAGCCGGCGCATCACCCACACGGAGACGATCCCGACCGCGCAGGCGGCGACAGCGAGCACCACGCCCCACCCGCCGGGCACGATCCCCGTGAAGTGACCGCTGACGACCACCAGTGCGGTGGCGGCGGTTCCGGCGACGATGACCGGAACGGGACGGAACGCGCGGTCGGCGGTGCGACCGGCCACGACGAGGCAGATGCTGACGAGCGCGGGCGGCCACAGCATGGCCTGGTACATCGGTGCCTCGAGCGCGATGCCGCCCATCAGTGGCGAGAAGGCCAGCATGAAGCCGATGCTGGAGAGGCTGACGATCACAGCGAGCTGCGACGAGCGCTGCGTGCGGTCGTTGATCCACGCGCCGACCGCCAGGACCAGCGCGATCAGCGGCACCAGCAGCGAGATGTCGTGCAGCCAGACCGGGTCGTGGCTGGCGAAGTCCGCGTAGTTGAGCTTCGCGTTCCAGGTGAGGTACGTGTCGAACCAGTCCAGGGCCGGGAAGACGACGCGGCCGAGGCCGAGGAAGGCGACGAAGACCGCGGCCGCCGACGCGACGGCGAGCGCGGTGCGGCGCACGTCGATGCGGCCGTGGATCCGGACCGCCACCCAGCAGGTGGCCGCGAGCAGCAGCCCGGGCGGGTTGACCATCGCGAGCCAGCCGAGCACCGCACCGGCAGCCACGTGCGGCCACAGCCCGCGCCGCAGACCGAGCGCGATCACGACCGCCGTGCCGGCCAGCACGGCACCGGTCAGGTACGAGGTGCCCACGAAGGTCAGCACGACGGAGCTCATCGTGAGGGGGGTGACGATCGCGATCGCGGGCAGGCGCCGGGTGAACGTGCGCGCGACGGCGAACAGCCCGGCGGCGAGCCCGGCGATCAGCAGGATGCGGAAGGCCTCGAACCCCGCCCAGGTGCCGAGCGCCGTGGTGAGCGCCCGGACCGGCACGATGTAGCCCAGGCGCGTCCAGTAGTACGACGTCTCCACGGCACGGTCGGTGACCGCGCTGCCGAACACCGACTCGGATGCGTAGAACATCGCGTCGAGCAGGAGCGACGCCCACCTCTGCGAGACCGCTGCGGTGACCAGAGTGATGCCGGTGACGCTGGCGACGTCGAGCGCGACTCCGCGCGCGCGTGCGTCACGCCACATGACGCACCTCGCGGGTCAGCAGGCCTCGCAGCCACAGGCCGCCGCCGGCGACCAGCGTCACGAACAAGGCGATGTCCCCGGCGAGCAGGCCGGCACGGGGGAGCAGAAAGCCCCCCGGCGAGGCGATCATGGCCGCTCCGGTGGCGATCGCGACGAGCGCGCACACCGCCAGGGCGATCGCGACGGCCTGCTCGCGTCCTCGCGTCGCGCCCGCCCACAGGCACAGGCCGGCCAGGGTGGGAAGCACGAACACCAGCCGGTAGTCGTGCGCGAGGCCGAGGACGTACACGGGCAGGAGGATGCCCGTCCCGCCGACGACGAGCCAGCGGGCGACAGGCTGACCGTCGAGTCCCGTGGTGCGCGACGGAGCGAGCAGCACCGCCGCGACGACGACCGCGAGCACGGTCGCGAGCGCGCTGATCGTCAGGAGGACGCCCCAGTGCTCGGTGACGGACGGGTCGGGGATGTTGCCGATCGGATCGGCCGAGAGCCAGGTCGCAGGGAGCGTGACGGCGCCGAGCTGCGGTCGCGTGGTTCCCGGCTCAGAGGTCCGTGCCGCCCGACTCGCCTGGATCACGTCGGGGAGCAGGACGACGCAGAAGACGGCCGCCGCACCCAGTGCGGCCGCGGCCGGCCAGGAGGGTCGGCGGCGCTGGACCACCGGGGCGAGCGCACCGACCGCGACGAACTTCGTGACCACCGCCGCCACCGCGGCGACGGCACCGACGACGCGGAGCCAGCCACGGCGGGCGGGGAGCAGCACGAGCCCGATGCACACCAGCGCGAACGTCAGCAGCTCCACCTGGCCACGCTCGACGGCGAGCATCGCCGGCGGAGCGATGGACGCCAGCGCGAGCACGACCGCTGCCGCGCCCAGCCCCGCGAGCGACCCCCGCCAGTGCCGGGCGACCGCGATGCCGAGGACGGCGACACCCACGACGTAGCAGCAGGCGAGGGCGAGCCCGAGTGCGGGCGTCGCCGACATGCCCACCCCCAGGGCCGACAGCACCCGGGCAGGCAGGACGACATACGGCTGGAACAACCGCCCGTACGGGTCGCAGGTCGTGTAGTCCCACCCGCGGGAGATGCACTGGGCGGTCGCGGTGATGTTGGCGAGGTCGGCGAACGAGGTGCCGGAGCCGATCTTCGACTCCATCGGCCAGACTCCCCAGGCCGTCCAGGCGTTGGTCCGCAGGGCCGAACCGACGGCCACGGCCGCGGTGACGGCGGGGACGACCGCGAGTGCGAGCCGGGCCGCCGGGCGTGGAGCGGGTCGCTCGTGGCTGGCCTCGGGCACGCCGCGAGCCTACGCGGGCACCACCTGGGCGACCTTCGGTACGGTCCGGACCCATTGCGTCCCGTCGTCCGTGTAGCCGTCCGGGACCGCGTCCTTCTTCACCCACCGGGCGCCGTCGTCCGTGTAGCCGGTGGGGGTCGCGTCCTTGACCGTCCGCGTCGGGACCGCCCCGTACCGACGGCAGTAGATGACCCAGCCGTAGTCCTCCAGGTTGTACCCGCCCGGACAGGCGCGGACGGTCGTCGAGTACTCGTCGAGGATCGGGGCGGACCCGGTCGGCTCGTCGTGGAACGTGTACGCCTTCGTCGCGTAGGTGTAGGCCTTGGTGACCTGGCAGGTTCCGGTCGCGGTCGGGGTCGACCCGCTCGGGCACACGTAGATCGTCCGGGTGGCCGGTGGTGCGGGTGCGGGGGGCGTGACCGGAGCCGGCGCGGGTGTCGGGGTCGGACTCGGGGTGGGCGTCGGAGTCGGTGAGGGCCCTGCCGCTGACGTGACGGGTGCGGGTCGCAGTGCCGCCAGCGTCCGCGACATGCGCGCCGTGGTCGCCCGCCCCGGGCCCGCCGAGTTCCGGGGGACCACCGTGAACACGTACAGCGCCGAGCGGTCCAGCCCGGACAGGGCCGTCGTCCGGGCGCCGACCACGCGGGTCCGCACCGTCGGAGCGGTGGGGCTCGAGGCGACCACGTCGTACCAGACGCCGGACCCTCCCGTGGCGACGCTCGTGCGGTGCTGCCAGGTCAGGGACACGGCGTCCAACGCGTCACCCAGGCGGACCGTGAGCCCGGAGGCGGCGGTCGGGCGGTCGACCGCCCGGAGTCGGCCGAGCTCGGCTCCGCCGACGACGACCACGTACGTGCGACCGGGGGTGAGCCCGGAGAACTGGACCGGCGCCGCGCTGACGGGCGCGATCGCCCGTCGTCTCTCGCCCTTCGCGTACAGGCTCACGGGACGACGGGCGTGGTTGCTCACCACGATCGTGCGCGGCCGGCTCGCCACGGCCCGGATCGCCGGAGCCGAGACGGAGCCGGCGGCAGCGCCGGGAAGCGTCACGCTCTGGTCCGCCGCGACCATGTCGTCGGCACGTGCGGTGGCCGATGAGGCGGAGACGGCGAGCACCGTCGCGACGAGGGCGGCGATCGGCCACCCGAGGAGTCGATGAGCGTGCATGGTCCTCCTGCCTCGGCCCGGCGGGCCCCGGGAGAGCCTCGGTGTCGACGGGCGAGCAGGAGCGTGGCAGGTCAGATCCTGTGGACGGCGGCCGGGCAGAGGGCGCGCTGTGGACGACCGTCGTGGCGGTGTGCTACCCCGGGGTCGCTAGAGGTCGCGGGTGACGACGAGATCGCCGATGCCCACGGTGACGTACGGGCTGAAGGCGGTGCTGTCGAGCTCGCTGTTGAGCAGGTCGGCCATCTCCTGGCCGTTGATGCGCAACACGATCTTCCGGTAGACCCACGTCACGGTCGAGCCGCCGGTGACGACCGACCGCTTCGCGATGGACGAGATGCGCAGGATCTGCGCGTTCTTGCCTCCGGGAAGGACGCAGTCGACGACCCGCGCGCGCGTGTCGATCGTCGGGTTCGAGCAGCGCACGCTGGCGCCGGTGCTGGAGTTGTAGAACCGGAAACCGCCGGCGGCAGCGTTGGCGGAGCCGGTCTTGGCGACGATGGGCACGCTGACCCGGGCGCTGAGGTTCGAGGCTGCCGTGACGACCGAGCCGGGCGAGACACCGACGAGCACGATGTCGTCGCTGGCCCACGTCGGCAGGATCCCGTTGGCGGTGGAGAACGTGAAGGTCCCGGAGGCCGGGACGGTCTGCACACTCGTGGCCGCGCTGGCGACCGGACCGGAGGTCAGCAGCCCGCCGGTGAGGGCGACGACGACGGCCGCGACGGCAGCGAGTCGGGACCTGCGCACCAGAACCTCCCGCCTCGGACCGTTCGGCAAGGATAACCCCGTGACCGAGGTGCCCCCGATCGCCGACAGCCCGCTCGCTCGCCTACGGGCGGTGGTCGGTGACGCCCACGTGCTCGTGGACCACAGCCTGACGGAGCAGTACGTCGTCGACTGGTCGCGGCGCTTCGGCGGCCCGGCCCTCGCCGTGGTCCGTCCCGGTTCCACGGACGAGGTCGCGGCGGTTATGCGGGTCTGCTCCGCGGCCAGCGTCCCGGTGATCCCCCAAGGGGGGAACACCGGCCTGGTCGGTGGCGGGGTTCCCGCCGCTGAGCCCACCTCGCTGCCGATCGTGCTCTCGACGCGACGGCTCGCCGAGATCGGGCCCGTCGACCCGCTGTCCGGTCAGCTCACGGCGGGCGCGGGCGCGCCGCTCGCAGCGGTGCGGGACGCGGCCGCTGCCGCGGGCTGGGCGTACGGCGTCGACCTCGCCGCGCGCGACTCCGCGACCATCGGCGGGACCGTCGCGACGAACGCCGGAGGCATCCACGTCATCGCCTACGGCATGACCCGCGCACAGGTGGTCGGTGTCGAGGCGGTGCTGCCCGACGGCTCGGTGGTGTCCCATCTGGCGGGGTTGCTCAAGGACAACACCGGGTACGACCTGGGCGCGCTGCTGTGCGGGTCCGAGGGCACCCTTGCCGTCATCACCGCCGTGCGGCTGCGCCTGCACCGGCCCGCCGGCCGCACGAGCGTCGCGCTCGTCGGCTGCACGTCGTACGCGGATGCGCTGGCGCTGATGTCGACAGCCGTCGCGCCGGGGGGCCGGCTGCTGGCCGCCGAGGTCATCGACGAGACCGGCATGGAGCTCGCAGCCCGCCTGCGCGGGCTTCCATGGCCGCTGCAGGAGCGACACCCCGTCGCGCTGCTCCTGGAGGTCGTCGACGGTGGCGACGCCTCAGGCCTGGTCGGGCTGGACGACCGCGACGTGGCGGTCGGACTCGATCCGAGCGAGCAGAGCCGGTTGTGGGACTACCGCGAGGCGCAGGGCGAGGCGTTCTCCGCGCTCGGGCTGACGCACAAGCTCGACGTCTCGGTGCCCCTGCCGTCCTTGGCCCAGGCGTGCGAGGAGCTCGCCTTGCTGATGCGGGCCTATCCCACGGTCGAGACGTTCGTGGTGTTCGGACACCTCGCGGACGGCAACATCCACGTCGAGATCTACGGCCCCCCTGCGGACGATGTCGCGGTCGACCATGTCGTCCTCGACTGCGTCGCCCGCTACCGAGGGTCGATCTCCGCGGAGCACGGCGTCGGCCGGGCCAAGGCTGCGGACCTGACGCTGTGCCGGTCCGCGGCCGAGATCGCCGCGATGCGCGCACTGAAGTCCGCGTGGGACCCGGCGGGGATCATGAAC
>JAFIHP010000052.1 GCA_017849335.1 Actinomycetales bacterium
CGAGGCGAACAGCCAGTCGCCGCTGCGATCGCCGGTGAACATGCGCCCCGTGCGGTTCGCGCCGTGCGCGGCCGGTGCGAGCCCGACGATCCAGACGGACGGAGCCGCCGCCCCGAACCCAGGGACCGGCCGACCCCAGTAGTCCTCGTCGACGAACGCTGCGCGCTTGACCGCGGCAACCTCCTCCCGCCACGCGACCAGCCGGGGACACCGGCGGCAGCGGACGATAGCCCGGTCGAACGCGGCGAGGTCAGCCGGTGATCGCACGCAGCGCAGCCAGCGTGCGGTCCCACGCGAGGTCTGCGTGGTCCGCCTGGAACACCTCCGGCCGGGTGTCGTTGAAGAACGCGTGAACGCTGCCCGGGTAGTCGTAGATCGTGACGTCCCCGCCGGCAGCGGAGATCGCCTCGGCGTAGCTCGCGATCGCCGCGCCCGTGCCGGGCTCGTCGGACTCCGCCTTGTGGACGACGGCGGTCTTCCCGGCGTACCGCGTCCAGTCCGGCGAGTACTGCGGCCACGGCAGCGCGGGGTAGAACGCCACGGCTCCGCCGATCGCGTCGGACGCGGCCGGGCCGAGCAGCGCCAGCCCCCCGCCCATGCAGAAGCCGACCACGCCGATCTGCGTCGAGGTGACCTCGGGACGGGCGATCAGGTCGGCCGCCGCGGCGGCGAGGTCGCGCTCGACCTGCTCGATGTCCAATCCGATCATGAGCTTCTGTGCCTCGTCCGGCTCGGTCGTCTCCTCCCCGCGGTAGTGGTCCACCGCGAGGGCGACGAAGCCCTCCGCCGCCAGGCGCGCCGTGACGTCGGCGATGTGGGGCACGAGTCCCCACCATTCCTGGACGACGATGACCCCGGGGCCTGATCCGCTCTCGGGGATGGAGATGACGGCGGGGACGGCTTCGCCGTCGATGGTCACGGTCGCATTGCGCATGCGGACAGTGTGACCGATCAGCCTCGCTCAGCGATCAGCGACCGGTACCAGCGCGCGCTGTCCTTCACCGTGCGCTCTCCTGTCGCTGGATCGACCCGAACGATCCCGAACTTCTTCGTCCACCCCGACGCCCACTCCAGGTTGTCCAGCAGGCTCCACACGTAGTAGCCGCGGATGTCGAAGCCCTTCTCGCGCATCCGCACCAGCACCTCGAGGTGGTCGCGGACG
The DNA here is from genome assembly GCA_017849335.1 of Actinomycetales bacterium. Lineage (GTDB taxonomy): Bacteria > Actinomycetota > Actinomycetes > S36-B12 > S36-B12 > UBA10649. The sequence continues at coordinate 1,163 of JAFIHP010000052.1, forward strand.
TAGTCCGTCCGGACCTGGTCGTGGATGCCCGTCTCGTCGGTGACCTCGGGGATCGCCGCGCCGTTCTCGCACACCCACAAGGGCACGCCGGGCAGCGCATCGGTCGCCATCCGAAGGGCCGACTCCAGCCCGGAGGGAAGGATCTCCCACCCCATGTCGGTCAGCGGCTCGCGCGGCGCGAAGCGCATCGGCGGGCACGCGGGGATCGCCGCCGTCTCCTGCCCGATCGCGTCGGCGTCCGCCTCGCCGACAGGCGCCACCCGGTAGATCGTGTAGTAGTTCTCGCCCAACCAGTCGATCGGGGCAGGCAGGACCGGCGTGTCCTCGTCCCGCACGAATGCCCAGTCGGTCACCGACGCACAGGACTCCCGCAGGTCCGACGGGACGCCCCGGCCGGCGAGGAGGTCGAGGACGATCCGGTTCTGCAGTCCGTCGATGTGCCGGACCACCGGCTCCATCGACAAGTCGTCGGCCACGACCGGGATGAGGTTCAGCACGATGCCTACGTTGCGCGCCTGCGCCGCGCGCAGCCGCTCGACGGCGAGACCATGGCCCAGGATCAGGTGGTAGATGGCCGCCAGCGAGTCGCCCGCGTCCGAGCGCCCCGGTGCGAACGTCCCCGAGCAGTAGCCCAGGAAGGCGCTGCACCACGGCTCATTGAGCGTCGCCCACCGGTCGACCCGGTCCGCGAACCGCTCGGCGACGACCTGCGCGTAGTCCGCGAAGCGGTAGGCCGTGTCCCGGGCGGGCCAGCCACCGGCGGACTCGAGCAGGCTGGGCAGGTCCCAGTGGTAGAGCGTCGCCACCGGCGTGATGCCGCGCTCGAGCAGCCCGTCCACGAGACGGTCGTAGAACCCGAGCCCCTCCGGCGAGGTCGGCCCACTGCCCGTGGGCATGACTCTCGGCCAGCTGAACGAGAACCGGTACGCGTCGACCGCGAGCCAGGCCAGCAGGTCGAGGTCCTCCTCGAGCCGGTGGACGTGGTCGCAGGCCGGGTCCCCGGTCGCGCCGTCGACGATCGCGCCGGGGATCTCGGCGAAGTCGTCCCAGATGCTGCGCCCGCGACCGGCTAGGTCGCCTTCGATCTGCCATGCGGCAGTGGCGACTCCGAGCTCGAAGTCGCTGGGGATCTGCAACGTCATCCGGCTGCTACCCCTTGACCGAGCCGGCGAGCAGCCCGCGGACGAAGAAGCGCTGCAGCGAGAAGAACACGATGAGCGGGACGATGATCGCGATGAACGCACCGGCCGTGACGAGCTGGAGCTGGGAGCCGTACGAGCCCTTGATGCTCGCGAGGTACTGCGTGATCGGCGCGACGTCTGGTGTCCCGCCGGCAAACGTCAATGCGACGAGCAGGTCGTTCCACACCCACAGGAACTGGAAGATCGCGAAGGAGGCGATGGCCGGGAGCGCCAGCGGCAGCACCAGCTTGCGGAAGATGATGAAGTGGCTCTCGCCGTCGACGCGGGCAGCCTCCATGAGCTCACGCGTGAGCGAATCCATTAAGTTGTGCAGCCGGAACACTGCGCGCGGCAGCGCGAACATCGTGTGCGCGACCCACAGGGGGACGTACGTGCCCTGGAACAGCGATTGGGCACTGCCGGGCTTGTTCAGGTCCGGGAAGATCGGGATGGGGCCGAGCGACCAGCCCTTGTTGAACATCTGCAGCAGGGGCAACAGCGACATCTGCAGCGGGATGACCTGCAGCGCGAAGATGGTGAAGAAGATCGCCGTCGAGAACTTGAACGGGATCCACGCGAGCGCGTACGCCGCCATGCACGCGATGACGACCGGGAAGATCGCTGCCGGGATCGCGATCGCGAACGAGTTGAAGAAGTACGGCGTGATACCGCCAGGGATCGTGGTGCCGCCGGTCAGCACCTCGCTGTAGTTGGACATCGTCACCGACGGGTTGGTGAAGAAGGTCCACCAGCCGCTGCTCGTCGCGTCCGCGGGCGGGCGGATCGACGTAATAAGCAGTCCGAACGTCGGGATCGTCCACAAGATCGTGATGAGCACGACGAGCCCGCTGGCCCAGGGGCTGCTCAGCTTGCGGCGGGCCGCTTCGGGAATCGACTCCTCGCGCGGCGTCGGAATCGGGATGACCTCGTGCGCCTCGACGCTCATCGGACCGACCGCTCCTTCCGCAGCTGCACCACGTTGTAGATGATCAGGGGAACGACGGCGAGGAACAGCACGACCGCCAGCGCGCTTCCTCGACCGACGTCGAACTGCACGAACGCCTGCGCGTACATCTCGTTGGCCACCACCTGCGTGCCGAAGTTGCCGTTCGTCATCGTGCGCACGATGTCGAAGACCTTGAGCACCGCGATGATGATCGTGGTGAGGACGACGATGAGCGTGCCGCGGATCATCGGGATCGTCACCCGGCTGAACAGCCGCCAGCCCGTCGCCCCGTCGAGCTCGGCGGCCTCGACGACGTCGGACGAGATGGCCTTGATCGCGGCGGAGAGCACGACCATCGCGAACCCGGTCTGGATCCAGATCATGATGACCATGAGGAAGAGGTTGTTGAACGGCTGCCACAGCAGCCAGTTGGGCGGGTCGCTCACCCCCAGCCACATGACGACCTGGCTCAGCAGGCCGACCTGCGGCTGCGACGGGTCCCGGTACTCGTAGACCAGGCCCCAGATGATGCCCGCACCGACGAACGAGATCGCCATCGGCATGAAGATCAAGGACTTGGAGATCGACTCTCGCCGCATCCGGTCCAACAGGAGCGCGAGGGTCAGCCCGAGCGCGGTCGACAGCACCGGCGCGATGACGATCCACAGCACGGTGTTGATGAGGAACGTCGAGTTCCCCGGCGCGGTGAAGATCCACCCGTAGTTCGCCAGGCCGACGAACTTGGTGCCCTCGGCGTTCTGGAACGAGCCCGCGGTCGTGCGGACCGCCGGGACGATCAAGCCGTAGAGGAGGAGCACGACGGCCGGGCCGAGGAAGACCACTCCGGCCAGGAAGCCCTGGGCCTTGCCCTTGGCGCGGGCGGCGAGGAAGAACACGATGAGCAAAATGCCCAGCACGATGGCCACCGCGGCGAGGGCGGTGCCGACCTTCTCCAAGCCGTCGACGAGCTCGTTCACCTGTGTCTCTCCACCTCTCCGGACCACTACCCAGACGAATGAGGCCGGGGCCTGAGGACTTCCTACACCCTCAGGCCCCGGCACTCACGCGTTCAGCGAACTATCGACGAACCTGACTGCGTCAGGACGACGGCCACGCCGCGTCGATAGCGGCCGTGACGTCCGCCGTCGGCTTGTCCTCGGCGAACCACGCGGTCATCTGGGTCCACTCGGCACCCGCGCCGACAGCTGCCGGTATCAGGTCGGACGCGTCGAACCGGAAGGTCGCGTTGGCATCGGTGAGGTACTTCACCGACAGCGCGTCGATCGGGTTCGTGTAGACCGACGGGTCGACACCGCTGTTCGCCGACACCCAGCCACCGCCGTTGTTGCTGCCCTGGATAGCGCGGGCAGTCGCGTACTCCGGCGAGGACATGTAGGTCTGCGCGGCCTGGACCTCGGGACGATCCGAGAACGCGACGGTGAACTCGCCGCCGCCGACGACCGGGTTGGGCGCAACCGAGGCGTCCATCTGCGGCAGGTAGAACGCGAAGACGTCGCCGTCC
>JAFIHP010000053.1 GCA_017849335.1 Actinomycetales bacterium
GCGTACGGGTCGGCCGCGTCGACCGAGCGGTCCGCGAAGCGCGGGTCCTCGGAGGCGAACACGGTGGCCAGGTTCTCCGGCTGCATGCCGGCGATCGGCACCGCCGTCTGGTCCTCGCCCGCGTCGGCGATGATCCGCTGGTCGATCGCGGAGGCGTCGATCGCGAAGCTCACGACGATCTTGTCCGGCCACGCCTTGCGGATCGGGTCCGAGGCCTCGTCCCAGTTCGGGTTGCGGTCCAGGACCAGCTTCTGGCCCTTGGTGTACTCGGTGATCTGGTACGGGCCGGACGACACGACGGCGTCGTCGTACTTCTCGCCCGTGTCCGAGCCCTGGGGAACCGGCGAGAACGCCGACAGCGTGACGGCGTAGTTGAAGTCGCCGACAGGCTGGTTCAGGTTGAACGTGATCGTCTTGTTGTCGTCCGAGCACGTGACGGCCTTGTCGAAGTTCGCCTGGCCGGCGGCGTCGTCGACGTACGGGCCCTTGTAGGTGCTCGTGCCGTCGTCGTTCTGCGGGATGTCCAGGTACGAGATCGCGTAGGTCGGACCGTCGGTGATGACGTCGGTCGCGAAGGTGCGCGAGACGCCGTACTTGATATCCGAGCAGCCGATCGGCGTGCCGTCCTGGAAGCTCACGCCGTCACGCAGCGTGAACGACCACGAGGTCGCGTCCGCGTTCGCGGTGCCCGTGTCGGTCGCCATGTCCGGGACCAGCGTGACGCCGTCCGGGCCGGGTGCGAGCTTGTACTGCGTCAGCGTCCGGTTGAGGTAGGCGCTGGCGAACGCCAGGTCCACACCGGTGTAGTTGCGCTGCGGGTCAAGGTGGTTGAACTGCTCCGACAGCGTCAGGACGTTGACCGTCCCGCCCTTGGTCGGCGCGTCACCGCCGGTCGCACCCGAGGCAGCGGAACTGCTCTCGGAGCTGCTGCTGCTTCCGCCACAGGCCGCGAGCAGCATGACGCCCGCACCCATCACGGCAGCGAGGCGAAGGCCGTTCCGCTTCACCGTCTGCATTGATTCCTCCATTTATTGGGATTGCTCGGTATTCAGTTGTGACTCCCGACTGACGGAAGCTTCTCCGCGCGCCTCTCAGCCGCGGCCGGCGCGCGGGTCGAGTGCGTCCCGCACCGCGTCGCCGAAGACATTGAAGGCGAACACGACGATGAACAGCGCCGTGCCCGGGATGAACAGGTAGCTGGGGACCACCGTGAAGAAGCGCACCGAGTCGGCGAGCATCTTCCCCCACGACGGCGTGGGCTCGATGATGCCGACGCCGAGGTAGGCGAGCGTGGCCTCCGCGGCGATGATCGTCGGCATCGAGATCGTCACGTAGACGATCAGCGGTGCCCACAGGTTCGGCAGGATCTCCTTGAACAGGATCCGCCGCGTCGGCGCGCCGATGGCGACGGAGGCCTCGACGAACTCGCGCTCGCGCAGGCTCAGCACCTGGCCGCGTACCAGCCGGGCCAGGTACGGCCACCCGAAGAAGACGAAGACGATGATGAGGTAGAACACCCGCGCGACGTCCGGCGCGAGGCCCATGGCGACCAGCCGCTGCGTGATGACCGGGCTCAGCGCGATCAGCATGAGGATCTGTGGGAACGCGAGCAGCAGGTCGGTGCCGCGGCCGATGACGGTGTCCCAGCGTCCGCCCTTGTACCCGGCGATGATGCCGACGACGGTGCCGACGATCGCGGTGATGATCACCGACGTGACCGCGATGAACAGCGAGACGCGCGCTCCGTAGAGCAGGCGCGCCAGGAGGTCGCGGCCGGTGAGCGGCTCGACGCCGAGCGGGTGCTCCCAGGACATCGACCCCCACGGGCCGGCCGGGAGGCTGCCCTTGGACGGGTCGAGCGCGGTGGCGTCGAAGTCGTACGGGTTGATGCCGATCATCGAGGTGATCAGCGGCGCGAACAAGGCGATGAGGAAGACCAGGATCAGCACGGTGCCGGCGATGAGCGCTCCGCGGTCGCGTCGGAGCCGGCGCCAGGCGAGCTGACGAAGCGACAGGCCCGCCACCTCGACCGTCGGTGCCGGGACAGCCGTGTCAGCACTCATCGCGCGTACGTGCTCCCCACTCGTCGACGCGTGCGGCGACGATCCTCCTGCGGCCCCGGTAGCCAACCCGGTGAAAGGTTGGCCGCCTGAGGTTACGTCAAGGTGACCCGCGAGTAACAACGAGGACCGGTCATATCGATCCGGCGATGCCAAATCGTGACCTTCGACGGGACGTTCCGGCTCCGGACCGGACGCTCTTCTGCGCTCACCCCTCGGCAACCGGACGTTGTCCGGCCGGCTCATCCCTCCGAGATGTCGAGCGGGAAGTGGCACGCAGCGCGGTGGTGCGGACCGACCTCGATGAGTTCGGGCTCGACCTGCCGGCAGACCTCCTCGGCGCGGAAGCAGCGCGTGCTGAACCGGCACCCCCGCGGCGGGTTCGCCGGGCTCGGCAGGTCGCCCCCGAGCACGATGCGCTCGCGCGTGCGCTGGACCTGCGGGTCCGCGACCGGCACCGCGGACAGCAGCGCCGCGGTGTACGGGTTGCGGGGACGGGTGTAGATCTGCTCGGCGTCGCCGTACTCCATGAGCCGACCGAGGTACATGACCGCGATCGTGTCCGCGATCTGCCGCACGACCGCCAGGTCGTGGCTGACGAAGACGTACGACAGCCCCAGCTCGTCGCGCAGGTCCATGAGCAGGTTCATGACCTGCGCCTGCACGGAGACGTCGAGGGCGGACACCGGCTCGTCCGCCACGATGACCTTCGGCCGCAGCGCTAGTGCTCGCGCGATGCCGATGCGCTGGCGCTGTCCCCCGGAGAACTGGTGCGGGTACCGGTTGACGAACTCGGGGTTCAGGCCGACGCGGTCCATCAGGTCGCGCACGGCGTCCTTGACCGACGTTCCTGCCGGCACCGCTGACGGGTGGATGTCGAAGGGCTCGCCGATGATCGCTCCGACCGTCATGCGCGGGTCGAGCGACGTGTACGGGTCCTGCAGGATGATCTGCAGGTCGCGCCGGCCCGCCGAGAGCCCCTTCGCCGACAAGGTCGCGAGGTCCACGCCGGCGACGCGGACCGTGCCGGACGTCGGCCGCTCCAGCCCCATCAGCAGCCGGCCGACGGTCGACTTCCCGCAGCCGCTCTCCCCGACCAGCGCCAGCGTCGTCCCGCGCGGGAGGTCGAACGAGATCCCGTCGACCGCGTGGATCGTGCCGACCTGCCGTCGGAACACGATGCCGCGCTCGATCGGGTAGTGCTTGACGAGGTTGCGGACCTCGATCACGTTCTCCGGGGGCGCGACCGGCGCCGGAACGGCCTCAGCGGGCGACGCGCTCACCGGCGTACACCTCCTCCGCGCGCCAGCACATGCTGTGGTGGCCTGGGGCGACCTGCGTGAACGGCGGTGCCGGGTCCTCGAAGCACGGGTCGATCGGCATCGCGCAGCGCAGGTGGTACGGGCAGCCCGGGGGCACGGCCAGGAGGTTCGGCGGGAGGCCGGGGATCGCGGGGAGCCGGCCGACGCGCTCGTCGATCTGCGGGATCGACTCCAGCAGGCCGACCGTGTACGGGTTCGCCTGCCGCTGGTAGATCTCGTCGACGTTCCCCTGCTCCATGACGCGCCCGGCGTACATCACGGCGATCCGGTCCGCGACGGACGCGACGACACCGAGGTCGTGAGTGATGAGGATGAGACCGGTGCCGGTCTCGCGCTGGAGCTCCTTGAGCAGGTCCATGATCTGGGCCTGGACGGTGACGTCCAGCGCCGTCGTGGGCTCGTCGGCGATGAGCACCGAGGGCCGCAACGCGATCATCGTCGCGATCATCACGCGCTGGCGCATGCCGCCGGAGAACTGGTGCGGGTAGTCATTGAAGCGGCGAGCGGGATCGGGAATGCCGACATGGCTCATCACCTCGATGGCCGCCGCCTTCGCCTGCCTGCGCGACATGTCCCCACGCACGCGGAACATCTCCGACACCTGACGGCCCACCGACGTGACGGGGTTCAGGGCGGACAGCGCGTCCTGGAAGACCATCGCGATCTTCGCTCCCCGCAGCTGCCGGTAGTCACGCTCGCGCAGCCCGACGAGCTCGGTTCCGCGGTACCGGATGCTCCCCTGCGGGATCGTCGCGGTCTTCGACGGGAGGATGCCCATGATCGCCTGGGCGGTGACGCTCTTGCCCGAGCCGCTCTCGCCGAGGATCGCGATGGTCTCGCCGGCGTCGAGCGTGAACGACATGCCGTTGACGGCACTCACGACACCGTCGCGCGTGCGGAACCGTACGTGGAGGTCACGGACCTCGAGGAGGGGGCCGGTGTCGCTCATGATCGCTGCTTCGGGTCGAGGGCGTCGTGCACGGCCTCGCCCATCAGGATGAAGGCGAGCACCGTGATGGTCAGGAACAGGGCCGGGAAGAACAGCGTCCAGGGCGCCTCGAAGAACACGGACTGCGCGTCGGAGATCAGCGAGCCCCAGGAGAACTCCGGTGGCTGGATGCCCAGGCCCAGGTAGCTGAAGGTCGCCTCGGCGCCGACGTACCCGCCGAGGCTGATCACCGCGACGACGATCGACGGCCCGATCGCGTTCGGCAGGACGTGCCGCGTCATGATCCGGCCGTTGCTGGCCCCGAGGGCCCGCGCGGCGAGGACGTAGTCCTGTCCCTTCGCCTCGATCGTCGACGACCGGATCATGCGCGCCGTCGCCACCCAGCCCAGGACGACGAGGACGAAGATGACGCCCCACAGGCCCGGCGAGCCGAGGGCGGTGAGGATGACGATGCCGCCGAGGAGGATCGGCAGGCCGAAGAAGATGTCCACGATCCGCGACAGCAGCGAGTCGACCCAGCCACCGTAGAACCCGGAGACGATCCCGACGATCGCTCCGACGAGGACGGTCGCCACGGTCGCCACCACTGCGACCGTGACGCTGGGACGCGCGCCGAAGATCGTCATCGAGTACACGTCGCACCCGAGCTGGTCGGTCCCGAACCAGTGCTCCGCGCTCGGCGGCTGCAGCGAGTTCATCAGGTCGCAGCCGCCGGTCAGGCTCGACGTCTGGTCGGCGTCGGCGAAGGCGTTCGGGAACACGACGATGAGGAACACGAAGAAGATCAGCACGGCGCTGACCCAGAAGTACCAGGTGTGCCGAAGGCCGTACCAGGCCTCACCCACCATGCTGCGCGGGTTGCCGACAGCGGTCCGGTGCGCCGCGACAGCGAGGGCCTGCCGGTCCGACGCCAGGCTTCCCGGCTCGGTCGCTCCCGGAAAGAACTCCTCCGCGCCGTCGCGCGCGGCCTGTGGGTCACTCATAGCGGATCCTCGGGTCGAGCACGCCGTAGAGCAGGTCCACGAGCAGGTTCATGATCAGGTAGACGATGACGAGGACCGTCACGATGCCGACGACCACGACGCTCTCGTGCAGCCGGATGCTCTGGTAGAGCTGCTGGCCGATGCCGGGGATGTTGTAGATGCCCTCGGTGATCACCGCGCCGCCCATCAGCGCCGCGAGGTCGGCACCGAGGAAGGTCACGACCGGGATGAGCGAGTTCCGCAGGGAGTAGTGCGTCATGATGCGCCAGCTCGGCAGGCCCTTGGCCTTGGCGGTGCGCACGAAGTCGCTACCGAACGCCTCCAGGAGGGACGATCTCGTGAGCCGCAGGGCGTAGGCGAGCGAGAGGCTCGCCAGGACGATCGCGGGCAGGATGTAGCTCTTCGGCCAGCCGTCCTGGATGCCGGCCGGCGCCACCCAGCCCAGCTTCACGCCGAAGACCCACTGCATCACGTAGCCGAGCACGAACACCGGGATCGCGATCACGACGAGGGTCGACGTGAGGGAGAAGTGGTCGAAGAACTTGCCCTTGCGGACCGCGGCGAAGACGCCGAAGCCGATCCCGAACACGATCTCGATGGCGAACGCGGTCAGGGCCAGCGTCAGCGAGACCGGCCAGCGCTGCGCGAAGACGTCCCACACCGGCGTCCCGTTGAACGTCGTGCCGAAGTCCCCGGTGAAGATCCCCTTGATGTAGA
>JAFIHP010000054.1 GCA_017849335.1 Actinomycetales bacterium
AACTCGTAGACGGCCACGTCGACGCGCTTGAGCATCGAGGTGAGGACGACGTCCTTCACCTCCGGTGCCGCGGTCAGGTACTGGTCGGAGTCGACACCGATCGCCCAGCCCTTGGCCGCCTTGGCCGCCTCGAACACGCCCGCACCGGAGCCACCAGCCGCGTGGTACACGACGTCGGCGCCGTTCTGGAACATGCCCTCGGCCGCGACCTTGCCCTTGGCCGGGTCACCGAAGCCGCTGAAGTCCGGCGGCTCGGTCAGGTACTTGACCTGGATCTTGATGTCGGGGTTGACGGCCTTGGCGCCCGCCTCGAAGCCCGCCTGGAACTTCTGGATCAGCGGGACGTTGACGCCGCCGACGAAGCCGACGTTGCCGGTCTTCGACGCCTGGGCGGCAATCGCGCCGACCAGGTAGGAGCCCTGGTTCTCCGCGAAGGTCAGGTTCGCCAGGTTCGGCAGCTGCGAGGACGCGTCATCGATGATCGCGAAGTTCACGTCCGGGTTCGCCTTGGCGACCTTGTCCATCGAGGCGGCGTAGGCGAAGCCGACCGCGATGATCGGGTTGTAGCCGGCGTCGACGAGGGAGTTGAGCCGCTCCTCCTTCTGCGCGTCGGTCTCACCGCTGGTGGCCTCGAGCTCCTTGGTCTCGACGCCGAAGTCCTTGACCGCGAGATCCAGGCCGGCCGCGGCCGAGTCGTTGAACGACTGGTCGCCACGGCCACCGATGTCGTACGCCAGGCCGACCTTGACGCTCGAGCCGTCGAGCGTCGCGGCCGGCGAGGCCTCTGCCGACGCCGACTCCGCGGGAGCCGCGGACTCGGATGCGGCCGCAGTAGCCGACGCTGCGGCGGAGGTCGCGGCCGACGAGGTGTCGGACGACGAGCTGGAACTACAGCCCGCCAGCGCCATCGCCGACACGGCGATGACCGCCGCCGCCAGCTTCAGATTGGTCTTCAATGTGCCTCCTAGTCAGTGCGGCCCGCCGAACAGCGGCGCACGGTGCGGCTCAGCCTAACCACCGCCGGAACGGGCGCGCGAGCCACGACGGGTCTGTTCGGACAATCGTTACGAGGCAGTAACAATCGTGAGCCCACGGTTCGTGAGCACCGCCTCGTAGCGCGCCCGATCGGCGCTGGTCGCGGCCGTCCAGCCCTTCGCCGGCGACCGCACGCCGTGGGTCGCGAACAGGTTCAGGCGCACGGAAATGTTCGGATCAATTCCGACGAGCCAGTCGGCGGTGCGGGCGAGCACGTCGTCGCTGTCGTTCCGGCCCGGGACGAGCAGGAGCCGGACCTCGGCCAAGCGGTCCAGCTCCGCGAGCGTGCGGATCGAGGCGAGCACGACGTCGTTGTCGCGCCCCGTGAGGTAGCGATGCACGTCGGGGTCGAGCGCCTTCAGGTCGATCATCGCGCCGTCCATGACAGGTGCCAGGTCCTGCCACACCTGCGCGGACGCGTCGCCGTTGCTGTCGACCATCGTCGAGAGGTGACGAAGGTCACTGCTCTCCCGGATCGCCACGAACAGCTCGCGGACGAACGGCCACTGCCGCGTCGCTTCTCCCCCGGAGACCGTGATCCCGGTCACGAAGGGAACCGCCTCCCTCAGCCGCGCGAGCACGTCGTCGACGGAGAGCTTCTGGGCATGCACGGAGTCGTCCGGGATGGTCTGGGGGTTGTGGCAGGCCAGGCAGTCGAACCCGCAGCCCTGGAGGAACAGCGCGAACCGGTTGCCCGGGCCGTCGACCCAGGAGAACGGGACGACGTCAGCGACGAGCGCCTGCCCCGCTCTCACCGCTGATCACCCGCTTGACCGCGCGCTGGTCGACATGGGACGCCGCGACCGAGCCGGCAGCGAGCAAGTCGCTCCCGTGCCGGGCCCCGGGCTGCCGCGCCAGGTCGGACTTGCGCACGAGGTACCCGGTGATACGGATGAAGTCGTTGCTGTCGAGATTGAACGTGAAGTCCCGCATGCCGCTGGCGAACGCGCCTCGGATGACGTCGACGACCGCCTGTGGGTTGCGTGTCGCGGTCTCGTCGAACGACAGCACGTCGCTGATCCCGGCAGGGAAGAGCCGGTGATGGCGCGCGACTGTGCGCAGGTGCAGGTGCAGCGGCGGCTCGGTGCCGACGGGGATTCGCGTGCCCGCGGTGACGTCGACGTCGAGGTCGATCCCGGCCTGCGAGTGCAGGAGGGCATGGCCGCCGCTACCGGCGCAGTACGGCATCGGCCGCTCACGCACCCAGTCCGCGATGTGGGACGTGATGCGGAACGCGAGGTCGTCCGCCTCGAGGTCGTGGCCGTACGTGCCGGCCCGACCATCGCGCGCGATCAGCAGGTTCGTCGCCTCCGCGAGGCCGTAGATGCCGAACATCGCGGAGAACCGGCTCAGGGAGAGCAGGCCCTCGCGCGCGAGCCAGTCGGACTCGAAGAAGCCGGCGTCCTCCACGAGGAAGCGGATCCGCGCCTCCATGAGCTCGGCCGTGAGCTCCAGATGCTCCGGCAACACGGTGGCGAGGTAGGAGTCGACGGTGTTGGAGCACGCGAGGACCGACTCCTTGAGGTTGATCCGGACGAGCGTGTGGGATCCGCCCCCGATGCGCAGGGAGTTGTAGCAGCTGACGGCGGCGTACTCCGGGCCCAGATCGGACGTCATCATCGGGTCGTTGACGAAGTGCGGCTTCCCGCAGGCGAACACCGTGCGGACCGCGTCGAGGAGGTAGTCGTCGCTCGTCTTCTCCGGGTCGACCTTGAGCGTGATGTTCGGCACGACCTGGAGCAGCTCGCGCTCGAGCCGGAAGATCGAGCGGGCCACTCGGTTGTCGACCGGGCTCAGGTCGGTGTGCGCGAACGCGTCGGGGAACATCCGGTCCAGGCTCCGCCAGAACCGGCGCAACGTCGCGTCGAGCGCGTCGTCATCGATCCCGGCAGCCTCCACGTACGGCAGCAGGAGGGAGTCGAGGTCGCCGAAGTAGACCGGGTACCCGGTGATCGACGGGACGTTGGCGTACGCGATGAGCAGATGGGCGAGGGCGTCGTCCAGGTCCTGGGCCGGTGGCAGTTCCAGGAACGCCGACCCCTGCTCGAGCAGTCGGCCGTAGTCCGGCAGCGTGTAGCGAGGTCGGTAGGGCGCGTGGCCCTCGTACATGTCGCAGACGATGCCGCAGTCCTGCGCCGCGCGGCAGGCGCCACTGACGGCAGGGGGCTCCAGGAGGTTCTCGGCGAGTCCGGCCAGCGCGTGCACCCGCTGCCGGTAGGTCAGGTACGGGTCGGTCACGGTCGCGCGGATCTCGTCGAGCGTCGTCACGCCTCGATCGTACGGACGCGAACGAGCGTGGAGGGGTGGCCGAAAGTCCCGAACTCCTGCCCGGGCTCAGAAGGGGGGCGGATCGTCCGGTGGTCGGGGTGGTGGCGGCACGAGGTCGGGTGGTTCGTGTTGGTAGATCCGGCCGAGGGGTGATCGCCAGGTGCAGGCTCCGTCCCTCGCGGAGGCGGTGATGTGCCAGTAACCGGCGGTCTTCAGCTCGTGGTGGACCTTGCACAGCGGCCCGAGGTTGCATTGGTCG
>JAFIHP010000055.1 GCA_017849335.1 Actinomycetales bacterium
CGCCCGGGTCGTGCTCAGGTGAGCAGCCCTCGCCGGCACGTGGCGCGGTCCAGCTCCCCGATGATCGACCGCCACGCGTCCGGAGGCCACCCGGCGCGCAGGGCGGCGTCGATGAGCCCGGCCAGGCCATATCCGCGCTCGGCGGCGAGGGCGCGCTCGACCGCCGCACCGGCGAGTGCCCCGTCTCCGGTCAACCAGGCCGCGATCGCACAGCAGGTGGCGACCGGGGCGCACAGGGCGTCGGGCGCGCTTCGGGCCAATGACGCCAGCGTGGTCGTGGCAGCCGCGGCCTGGTCCGCGTCGACCTGGGCGAGGTCCCACAGGACGGTGTCGCGCACGCGCACGTCGCACAGCGACCGGAGCACGGACGCACGCCGGTCCGCCGGCAGCGTCGTCGGCCGACCGAGGACGACGGCGAGTACCTCGGGGATCGCGGCGTCACGCCACCGGTCGCCGCGGCGGGCTCGTCGGGGCCGTTGAGGAAGCAGCCCGGCCACCTCCGCGATCGCGAGTGGGTCGGCGGCGACCTGTGCCACGAGCGCGGCCCGATCGGGCAGCACGGCACGCCCGTCGAACGCGAAAGCCGCCTCGGCGGCTTCGACCACCGCCGGCGACACCGCTCGCCCTTCCGGCGGGCAGCACGGACCGTCGCACAGCAGGCTGCGGAAGCGGCCGGACGCCAGGTGGACGATGTCGAGGAGAACGACCCCCGCCTGCTCGATCTGCCGGTGCACCCGGTCGACGAGCGGCATGACCGCGTGGAGGTCCGCCTCGTCGTCGCAGCACAGCACGGCAGCAGCGGCGTCGGCGCGCGCGGCGGCGGAGGTCGGCACGAAGACCCACTCGGCGCGGCCCGCCAGCACCGCGCGCCGTCCTGCCGCGTCGGGGATGTCGACCCGCTGTGTCAGGATCACCCGGCCCGCGCCGATCCAGACGACGACCAGGGACTGGGCGGGATGGAAGCCGACGAGATGAGGCAGTGCGGCGACGAGCTCGTCGGTGCGATGGATGTGGGGTGCGGAGTTCGGCGTCGTCATGCCCGAACGCTGGCGCTCCCGAGCCGGGGGTCCGGCGTGGTGAGGCGTCGGTGTGCACGGTGCCCGCTCGGGGCGCCGGTGTGGATGGCCCCTAGACGCCCGTCAGGTCGATCTCCAGGACCTCGCACGGCCATGCCCCGGTCGGCGCATCCACCCACACCGTGTGCCCGACCCGGGCACCCATGAGGGCGATCGCCAGTGGCGAGGTCGCGGAGATGCGCTCGTCGTCCAAGAACGCCTCGTCCGGGTGCACCGGCCGCACCCAGGCGGTCTCCCCGTCCTCCAGCACGACCCGCACGCGCATGCCGAGCACCGCGCGCCCGTCGACGGTGACCGGGTCGATCTCGATGACGTCGGCCTGCGCGAGGAGCGCGTCGATGTCCTGCGCCTCGGCCATCAGCCGCTCGAACTCCGCGACCACCCGCTCGTCCCGTTCGGTCTCGACCAGGAGCGGCCGCATCTCCGGCAGCCGGCGCTCTCGGATGTCGTCGGCTCGCTCGGCCAGCTGGGCGTAGCCCTCGCGGGTCAGCTGCGGCCTGCCTCCGACCTCTCCGGGCCGGTCGGTGCTGTTGGCCTCACGCGGCATCGGTGGTCCCTTCGTCGACGGTCCCGGCACTCTAGCCCGGCGTGACGGTCACCCACGTCGGGTGCTTCGGCGCGACACGATCGCCGGACGACTCGCCCCGGACGCGCCGGGCCACCCACGGGGCGAGGTGCACGCGGACCCACCGCCCGTGCAGCCGCGCCTTATGCACCCGTGACGCGGGTGGGGCGGGCACCGCCGGCGTGCGCCAGTGCCGATCGTCGAGCCCGAGCCCGGCGAGTGCGGTACGGGCCGCGAGCCGGTGGCCGGCGGGCGAGAGATGGAGCCGGTCCTCCGCCCACAGCCGCTCGTCGTCGTACGCCGCGACGAGCCAGAAGCTCGCGAGGTAGCAGCCGTAGGTGTCGGCAACCGCCTCGACCACGGCGTTGAACCGCCGCACGCGGTCGCGGACGGGCGCCATCGCCGCCGACCGTCGGGCGGGGTCGCCCCACGCGAACAGCAGGACGTCGGCGCCTCCGGCGCGCAGGCGCCGAACCGCCCGATCGAGAGAGGTCGCTGCGACGTCAAGGTCGTAGTGCGGGCGCAGCGTGTCGTTGATGCCGGCGGCCAGGCTGACGAGGTCCGGGCCGAGCTCCAGCGCCGGCGGGACCTGCTCGTCGACGACCTGGGTGAGGAGCCGACCGCGGACCGCGAGGTTCGCGTACTCGATCCCGTCCTCCCCGCGCTCGACCGCCCGCCGAGCCAGGGCGACAGCGACGTCGTCCGCCCAGCCGCGATGGCGGCCGTCCGGCCCCAGGTCGTCCATCATGCCCTCGGTGAAGCTGTCGCCCAGCGCGAGGAAGCGCCGCCATGGACGCGGCTGCACGGCGATGGTCACGGAGGGACGATAGGAGCCCGCCCCGACAACGTGAAGCCCGGCTGTCGAGGGCTTCCCCTCCCGCGACAGCCGGGCAGAGCACAACCTAGAGGCACGGGCGTCCCGGCGTCCCGGCGACACGCCGATCCGCGGCCTTGCCGGCAGTCACCGTGGGCCGATGCCTTCGGCCGCGTCGAACGCCGGAGCGAGGACGGACAGGGCGGCGCGCAGGCGGTCGGCCAACGCGCCGACGGGCACGACGAGCGACGAGACGGCAGCACCCCGAGCGGGTTCCTCACCTGCCACCGGGCGGATCCAGCCCTCCAGGGCGACGCGCACGGCCGCGGCCACGCTCGACGCAAGCACACGGGCCGTGTCCGCCGCTCGGTCCGGAAGCCGTGCGGCGAGGGCCGCGCTCAAGGGGGACTCGACGTCGATGGTCGACTCGAGGAACGCCTCGCGCAGGGGCGCCCGGGTGGTGATCATCACCATCAGCTGCGGGTGCTGGTCGCTGGCGTCCGTGAACTGCTCGACGACGGCCTCGGTCACCACGTCGGCCAGGCGGTGATCCGAGGGGTGCGCCGCGACCGCCGTGGCGATCCCGTCCTCCCGGCCCGCGAGGACGGCGGACACGATGGCGTGCTCGCGACTGCGGAAGTAGTTGTTGTACGTCCGGGGGGACACACCCGCCGCCTCGGCGATGTCGTCGACCCGCACCTGATCCGGTCCGCGCTCGAGGGCCAGCCGCACGGCAGCGTCACTGAGCGCCTGGCGCGTCGCCTGCTTCTTCCGCTCGCGCAGCCCCGGACGCGCCGTCGTCATCCGGCCATCGTCTCAGAGCCACCTGCGGAAGCGCAATTATGCGTGCGCGCATGTTTGTGCGAGACTCGCAGCCCGATGAGCGAGGAGCCCGCTATGCGCGCACGAGGAATGACGTACGACACGGGATTCGTCGTACGGGGAGAGAACTCCCGGCCCGACGTCGATCCGGCCATCGTGCGGCGCGAGCTCGCCGTCATCCGCGACGACCTGCACTGCAACGCGGTGCAGATCATCGGCGGCGATCCTGAGCGGATCGAGCGCGCCGCTGACGCCGCCGCCGAGCTGGGCCTCGAGGTGTGGTTCTCCCCCTACCCGCTGGAGCTCCCACCGGACGAGATCCTCGCCCTGTTCCGCGACTGCGCGGAGCGTGCGGAGCGGCTGCGACGACGGGGAGCGGCGGTCGTGTTCGTGGCTGGCGTCGAGCTCAGCGTCATGAACCGTGGATTCCTCCCCGGAGACAGCCCGGAGGAACGCGTCCACCGCCTGCTCGGGCGGCCGGAGTCGCGAGCAGAGACGATGGGGGCCCTGGCGCAGGCCGTCAACCTGTTCCTCGCGGACGCCGCGACTGTCGTGCGCGAGCGGTTCGACGGGCCGTTGACCTACGCGTCCATCCAGTTCGAGCAGGTCTACTGGGATCGGTTCGACATCGCGACCTACGAGCTGATCCGGTCCGCCGAGGTGGCCGACCAGTTCGCCGACGCCGTGCGCGTCCTGGCGCTCGGACCGAAGCCGCTGGCCATCACCGGGTTCGGCACGGCGGCGTACCGGGGCGCCGGTGATCGGGGCGGACGCGTGCTCGAGGTGGTCGAGTACGACAGCCAGACGCGTGCACCGGTCCGGCTCGACGACGCGTACGAGCGAGACGAGGCCGGCCAGGCCGCCTACCTCACAGAGCTCCTCGAGGTCTTCGACGCGGCCGGAGTGGACAGCGCCTTCGTCTTCCTGTTCGCCCAGCACGGCTTCCCGTACCGGCCGGACGCAGACCCGACCCAGGATCTCGACCGCGCGAGCCTGGGCATCGTGCGGCTTCTGGACGGGACCCGCGGCCAGACCTACCCCGACATGGCGTGGGAGCCGAAGGAGGCCTTCGCCGCCGTGGCCCGGCAGTACGGCGCTAGGACGTAGCGCCGTCCACGGGGATGCCGGACAGCGCCCGGTTCGCCCGACGGAACCACGTGATGAGGGCGACGATGCCGACGATGATCTGCGGCACGTAGGACGCCGCACGCCAGACCAGGTCCGCGGCGGTCGCGTCCCCCGCGCTGACACCCACGCTCTGCAGCAGGGCGATGATCATGGCGTCCACGGTGCCGAGGCCGCCGGGCGTGATCGGCACCATGAGCATGATCTGCGCCGTCGCGAAGGCGCCGAAGGCCGCCAGCACCGAGGTACCCGGCTGGTCCCAGCCCTGGATCCCGCGCAGCGCGACGTAGAGGATCGCGAACTGCGTGAGGATCACGCCCAGCTGGGCCAGCGTGATCACGTGCCAGCGCCGGGTCAGCAGGCCGTGCATGTCGGACCGGAACTTCGTGATCGGGGCGACGAGGTCGAGGTCGTGGAGCTTGGAGATCCGACCGCGCAGCGGGCCGATGACCTTGTTGCCCAGACGGCCGACGGCGACCGCGAGCCGCTCGGAGCGCACGATGAGGACCAGGACGACGACCATCGTGGCGAGGATCGCGAGGCCGACCGGCGCGACCCAGGAGTACGACGTGCTTCCGCCGGTGATCGACAGCGCCCCGATGCCGAGGACGGGCAGGCCCAGGCTGACGAACATGCTCCACAGGCCGACTGCGGTGATCGCCGACGTCGCGACCGCGCCCGGAACCCGGTAGGTCGCGAGCATGGCGTACTGCACGGCGAGTCCGAAGGCCCCGCCGGCAGGAACGCCGTTGCTGATCGCGAACGCCGCCTGGTTCACCTGCTGAGACGGCCAGTACGGCAGCTTGGGCGTCGCGGCCATGAACGGGAACCCGTAGACG
The DNA here is from genome assembly GCA_017849335.1 of Actinomycetales bacterium. GTDB lineage: Bacteria > Actinomycetota > Actinomycetes > S36-B12 > S36-B12 > UBA10649. Next base: position 5,242 of record JAFIHP010000055.1, read on the forward strand.
GCCAGGTACACCAGCACGGCGAAACCCACGACCAGCATCGACGCGATGCCCATGTCCTGCATCGCCTGGTACGCGTCGGCGTAGCTGCCGATCTGCGGGATCACCTTCCAGAAGATCAGCACGATCACGGCCAGACCGATGACGCCGAGGATGATCGACTTCTTCTTGTCCAGCTTGGCGGTGACGCTCGCGGTACCGGCAGCGGGTTCCTCGGTGGCGCCCGCCGGGGGCGGGGATGCAGCGTCGCTCATGGCGGGAGCCTGCCACAGCGACGGCCCAATCGGGGGGCACCGCGCAGAGCCCGAACCGGCCCGGGCAGGATGCCCCCATGCGGCTCGACCACATCTCTTACGCCTGTACCACGTCCGAGATCGCCGACACCGTGCAGCGAATCGGCAGCGACCTCGGTGGCGCGTTCGTCGACGGCGGACGCCACCCGTCGTTCGGCACGCGGAACTTCATCCTCCCCCTGGCGGACGGCTGCTACGTCGAGGTCGTCTCCGCGCTCGACCACCCGGCCGCGCAGAAGGCGCCGTTCGGCCGCGCGGTCGCGAAGGCCGCGGCCGACGGCGGTGGCTGGTTCAGCTGGGTCTTCGCGGTCGACGACATCTCGCCGATCGAGCAGCGGCTCGGGCGTTCCGCCGCCAAGGGGCATCGCGTCCGTCCGGACGGCTACGACCTGTGCTGGCGTCAGATCGGCGTCCTGGACGTCATGGACGACCCGTCCCTCCCCTTCTTCATCGAGTGGTCCAGCCCGGCCGCAGACCACCCCTCCACGGGTGGCAGCGCCGTCGGCATCGACCGCATCGAGGTCTGCGGCGACTCGGCCGCCATCGCAACGTGGCTCGGAAACGGGCATGATGTGGCGCTGGACGAGGTCGACGTGGAGTGGGTCGACGCGGACGAGCCCGGACTGGTCGCCGTCTGGTTCGACACCCCGCACGGCCCCGTCCGCGTCGACTAGCCGGACTCCCGGCTGGTCCGGACCGCACGAGGAGCAGCCGATGTCCGCCTTCACACCCGTCCCGCACGACGAACTCGTCTGGGAGCGCAACGTCCTCGGGTCTGAGGTCACCCGCCTGCGCACCGACGGCGCCATGCTGACCGTGGTGCATGGCCGGGCCGGCGACGTGGTGCCGGCACACGGCTACAGCAAGGGCTCGGTGATGTACGTCGTGGCCGGTCGCGTCGCGGTCGACGACGCGGTGCTCACCGCGGGCGACGCCGGCACCTACTCCGCCCCGGGCGGCTACTTCACCGTGAAGTTCCTGGACGACGCGACCTACGTGGTCGCTCGCGCGTCCGACGACGAGATCACGGTTCCTGACATCGGCGAGCGCGCAGCGCACAACCTGGACGCATGACGGTCCCGCCGCCGTCGTCGGACGGCGTCCCCGGGACCTTGCGGACGCTGTCCGGAATCACCTGGCGACTGCTCGTCCTCGCCGCCGGCCTCGTGCTCGCCGGCTACGTCCTGAACATCATCTTCCCGGTGGTGTTCGCGCTCTTCTTCGCGATGCTCATGACGGCGTGGACCCAGCCGCTCATGAACCTCCTGCACCGGTTCCTGCCCAAGGTCTTGTCGATGGTGCTGGCGCTCCTGGTCATCTTCACGGCCGTGGTCGTGATCCTCGCGGTCGTGATCCGGGCAACGATCCAGGAGGGGCCCAAGCTCGTCGCGTCGATCCAGGGCGGCATCACCGACATCGAGACCTGGCTGCGGACCGGCCCGCTGCAGCTCAGCGACGCGAATATCACGGCCCTGCTCGGCCAGGCACAGGACTGGGCCAAGTCCGCGGCCGGCGGGCTCCTCGGCGATGCGGTCGGAGCGCTCGGCTCGCTGGGCACGCTGGTGATCGCCGCCTCGGTGTTCTTCTACGGCGTCGTGTTCTTCCTCCTCGCCCCGGCGTCGATCTGGAACTGGATCATCGGCTGGATGCCTCGCCGCATCCAGCTCCCGGTCGACACCTCCGGGAGGCTCGCCTGGGACGCCATCTCGGGCTACACGCGCGGCATCGTCGTCGTCGCGTTCGCGGACGCACTGCTGGTCTTCATCGGGCTGACGATCCTGCAGGTCCCCCTGGCCCCGGCGCTGTCGGCCGTGGTCTTCCTCGGGGCGTTCATTCCCGTCATCGGCGCCCCGATCGCGACGTTCTTCGCCGCCATCGTCGCGCTGGCGGAGAAGGGGCCCCTCATCGCGGTGCTCGTCGTGGCGCTCACCGTCGTCGTCGGCTCGTTCGACGGCGACGTCCTCCAGCCCCTGGTGATGGGCAAGGCGGTCAGCCTGCACCCGCTGGCCATCGTGTTCGCCATCGCCGCCGGCGGCATCGCGATGGGCATTGTCGGAGCCCTCATCGCCGTCCCGGTCGCCGGCGCCGTCTACAGCGTCGCGAAGTACCTCACCGGGCGAGACCCCCACCATCCGTATCCCGCGCCGCCCGAACCCGAATCGCCACCCGCACTGACCGCCTAGCCCTCACAACCACAGGTCGCGCAGGGCCGGCAGGTCGTCTCGGGCGAGGTCCGCGCCCTGCCGCATCGCTCGCGGGATGACGTCGGGTGCCATCAGCTCGTCGACCTCGACGTCCGCGGGCGATCGCAGGTGGACGCGCCCGCCGGCAGCCCGGATCTGCTCGCACTCCGCGAGGATCGCGTCCGCGCGGGTGGTCATCCGCGGCGGCTCGACGCGCGTGCCGTCCACGAGCGACAGGACCAGGACCCGCCGCGCTCCGGCGAGCAGGTCCAGGTGCGTGCCGGAGCCGCTCACTCCGCCGTCCATGCATCGCCGGTCTCCGACGGCCTGGGGCGGGAACAGCCCGGGCACCGCGACACTGGCCGCCGTCGCACGGCTCGTACGGACGCCGGCCGCCTTCGTCACGACGCATCGCTCCCCGGTGAACGCATCGACGCACGTGATGTGGAGCGTCTCGTCCGGCCACACGGTGGACTGGAGGACGAATGCGAGGTTGCGACGCATCCGGCCCGCCTCCGGGGTCACGGCGGCGAGGGCGGCGTGCCCGATCTCGCGGATGGTCTCCGGCTCGGCATCGGTGGCGTCGACGAACAGGGTCTGCGCGCGCAGCTGGCTCGATGACAGGCCGCCGGCCGGCGCGAGGGCCGAGACCACCGCCGGGAACCGGCCGAGGGCAGACAGCTGTCCGTGCAGCCAGGTCAGCCGACCCGATCGCAGCGCCGTGGCGACCACCGACCCGGCCGAGGTCCCGACGACCCGCTCGGCGAGGCCGAGGTCGATGCCGGCCTCCGCGAGGGTGCGCAGGTAGCCGACCTGCCAGGCGATGAAGAACACGCCTCCGCCGCCCAGGCAGATCCCCCGGTCGATACCGTCGCCGTACCGGGCGTCGAACGAGACCGGCCAGGCGAGATCGGGAGGCGAGGGCACGCGCCGACCCTAGGGCAGCACGGTCAGGCGCGGTTGATCGCGTTCGCCACGATCGCATCGTGCACGAACTGCGCCAGGCCCGGTGCCCGGTCGTCGTACGTCGCCGTGAACCGCGGATCAGCGACGTACATCTCGGCGAGACCGACCTGCATGTCGTAGGAGCAGTCGTAGTACCAGCGGCTGATGTGGGCCCGGTGCGCCTCCGCCGCGGCGGCCGCCCGCGGTCCGTCCGCCGGCTCCCCCGCCGCCTGGCACGCGGCGAACTCCGCGCCGACACGCTCCTGATCCTCGCGGGCCGCGCGCCACTCCTCCGGTCCGTAGGCCGACGTCCGAGCGTGCGACTGGCGGTACGCATCCGTGTCGCCCCACCGGTCGCGCGCCTCGTCGGCGTACTGCGTCGGATCGTCGTCGCCGAAGATCTCGACGATCTGCTCCGGGTCGAGGTTGATTCCCATCTGCTGTGCCTCCCAGGCTCGATGCAGGACCTCCCGCTGGGCAGCGAGCGTCGTCAGCCGCTCGTCCAGGAGGTCCAGCTGGTGTCGTAGGTGCGCGGCCCGATCGATGTCGTCGTCGAGCAGCCGGGCGATGTCGGCCAACGAGAGGCCGCACGCTCGGTAGGCCAGGACGTTGGCCAGCCGCTGGACATCGGCCGATGCGTAGACCCGGTAGCCCGCATCGGTGCGTCCGGACGGCACGACGAGCCCGATGGCGTCGTAGTGGTGCAGCGTCCGTACGGAGATGCCGAGGCGCCGGGCCAGCGCGCCGACCGTGTTGCCTTCGTCCATGCCGGCGACGCTAGGCCCTCACGCCGCGTGAGGGTCAAGTTCGGGAGCCGCGGTGTCGTACCCCTGCCCTAGCGTGCACGTATGTTCGATCCCGAGGTCCCCGGCGAACCCGTCGCGGCTGGCGACGCGGATGAGACGTGGGTGGATCGGGTGTGTCCGTTCGACGATGTCGATGATGAGGCCCTGCCGCCGTTGCCGGAGGACGTGGAGTTCGTGCCTCCGTCTGCGGGTGAGTGGCTGGCGTCGGCGTGTGTTCAGCGTCCCGGAGTGGGGCAGTTGTCCAGTCTGGTCGATGTCGATGTGGCGGGCTTGTCGGCCGATGACGCGATCACGGCCCTGCAGGAGGCCCAACGGGCCGCGTCTTGGCTGGCCGGGTTCGAGACCGAGCTTCGCGCCCAGGTGACGAAGAAGGTCGTCGATGAGGTGCAGGGGATCCTGGCCGCCGATGCGGTGGCGGGTCGGCCGCAGTACGTGGCGCCCGAGCAGGTCGCGTGGAGTGAGATCACCGCGGCGTTGCGCCTGTCACCGGTGACCGGGGAGGCCCGGATCCTGGAAGCCGAAGAGCTCACCACGACCTGGTCGCCGATGCTGGACGGGATGCTCGCGGGAACGCTCACGGTCGAGCATGCGCGGGCGATCGGCCGGCAGTTGCGCCACCTGCCCGGCTACGCGTCCACCGATCCGACCGAGCAGGCGGAGTATGCGAAGCACTGCGCCACGATCCTGGCGAAGGTCGTCCCCTTCGCCGCGACGCACACCCCGGGTGAGTGCGGGAAGAAGACCGGTGTCCTGGTGACCGCGATCGACCCCGCCGGGGCCCGGAAGCGCCGCCGGAAGGCCGCGGAGAAGGACCACGGGGTGTTCCTCAACCCGCTCGAGCCCGGCACGTCGGAGATCCGCGCGGTGATGCCGACCGCCCACGCCGAGGCCGTCATGCAGGCCGTGAAGACCCTCGCCAAGGACGAGCGGTTCGAGGTCGCCGACGGGTGCATCACCCGCGGTCAGCGTCAGATCGCGGCCCTGGTCGCGCTCACCCTCGGCGACCCGGGCAGCGTCGCGGAGGTCACCGGCCCCGTGGCCGAGGCGAAGCTCGCCGTCCACGTCAACGTCCTGGTGCCCCTCGACACGATCGTCGGGGCGAGAGAGCAGGGCGGCCGGATCGGGAACACCCCGTGCACCGCGGACGAGGTCACCGACTTGATCGCCCAGGCGTCACTCGGGTCATCCACGATCCGGCGCCTGGTCACCG
>JAFIHP010000056.1 GCA_017849335.1 Actinomycetales bacterium
GAGGACACCCGGGTAGGGTCGCCGCATGGCGATCGAGGCGCAGGTGGACGAGCGCGAGCAGGTGCTCGCGTGCGCACGTCGGGCACGCGAGGCGGCGATCGTTCTGCGGACGCTGACCCGAAACGCGAAGGACGCGGCCCTGCGCGCGCTGGCCGATGCGCTCGATGCGGCCGCCGATCGCGTTGTCGCCGCGAACGAGCTCGATGTCGAGCGGGCACGGACCGCGGGGACGTCGGCCGCGCTGATCGACCGGCTCACCCTGACGGCGCCGCGGGTCGCGGCCATCGCCCAGGCGCTGCGCGACGTTGCGGGCCTGCCGGACCCGGTCGGTGAGGTCGTCCGCGGCTACACGCTCCCCAACGGGCTGCAGGTGCGTCAGGTGCGCGTCCCGCTCGGTGTCGTCGGCATGATCTACGAGGCTCGGCCGAACGTGACGGTCGATGCCGCCGGGCTGACGTTGAAGAGCGGCAACGCGGCGCTGCTGCGCGGATCGTCGTCCGCAGCGACCACGAACGCGGCGCTCGTCGACGTCATGCGCGCCGCGCTGGTCGACGTCGGTCTGCCGGCCGACGCGATCCAGCTGGTGCCGGGGGAGACCCACGAGGCGGTCACGCACCTGATGAAGGCGCGCGGACTGGTCGACGTGCTCATCCCGCGCGGGGGAGAGTCGTTGATCCGCAACGTCGTCGACAACTCGACCGTGCCGGTGATCGAGACCGGGGTCGGCAACTGTCACGTGTACGTCGACAAGGACGCCGACGTCGACAAGGCCGTCGCGATCCTGCTGAACAGCAAGGCGCATCGGGTCAGCGTCTGCAACGCGGCAGAGACCGTGCTGGTGCACCGGGACATCGCCGACCGGTTCCTTCCCGCGGCCCTCGCGGCGCTGCGCGAGGCGGGCGTGACGATCCACGGTGACAGCCGGTTCGCCCTGCATGCGACCGGCACCGGCGTTGCGTTCGTCGACGTGACCGACGACGACTGGGCGGCCGAGTACTACTCCCTCGACATCGCGGCGGGCATCGTCGACAGCCTGGAGGACGCGCTCGCGCACATCCGCCGCTGGTCGTCGGGGCATACCGAGGCGATCGTCACCGACAGTCAGTCCGCTGCGGCGGCCTTCGTCGCCGGTGTCGACTCCGCCGCCGTGATGATCAACGCCTCCACGCGGTTCACCGACGGCGGCGAGCTCGGCTTCGGCGCCGAGATCGGCATCTCGACGCAGAAGCTGCACGCCCGCGGACCGATGGGGCTGACCGAGTTGACGACCACGACCTACGTGGTGACCGGAGACGGCCAGATCAGGAGCTGATCGCAGGGCGGTCGCGGGCATGGCGGCGTAGGGCAACGAGGATGCCGCCGACCATGACGGCCGTGCTCGCCACGGCCGCGGCGACGCCTGCGGACGCACGGGTCGCCGTGGCGAGGTTGAACGCCGAGTGCCAGAGCGCGACGATCAGGATCGACCGCTGCGCCGACCGGTACATCCACGTGAGGACGACCGAGCCGAAGCCCAGGCCCACGAACCACCCGATCGATCCGGCGACGCCGAAGTCGCGGAAGCTGTCCACGATCCAGAACAACGGCAGGTGCCAGCCCGCCCAGACGAGCCAGACGACCAGCGCCGTCACGATCTCGCTGTGGCGGTGCATCAGACCGTCGGCGAGGTACCCGCGCCAGCCGATCTCCTCGCCGAACCCGTTGACCAGCACGACGTAGACGACGACCGACACCCCGATGGCCGGCGCGCCGGAGTAGGCGAGAGCGTCGCCTATCCCGAGGTCGGTGCCCAGGGCGAAGGGGATCGCGGCGAGGAGCAGGGTGGCGATCACCAGGACGTACCAGCGGATTGGCACGCGCCAGCGGGTCACCCGTGACCACAGCCCGCGCAGTCCGGGACCCCGTTCGGTGGCTGCGGTCACGATCACGGCGGCAATCGCCGGCCCGAGCAGCCCCGGGAGATGGGTCGGCCAGCCCTGACCCGGCTCGACGACCGTCCCGGTGAGCACCATGGGCACCCACCAGGCCCACGAGAGTGCATACGCCAGGACGACGAATGCGACGAGCCGACGCATCAGAGCCTCCAACGATTGCGCACCATCATCGCGTAACAGGCGGATGCGTCGCCCGTTACAGTTGCCCCGACCGTTGACCTGAGCCCCGACGCCGGAGGAACCCATGCACATCGTCAGCAGCGCGCTGGTGCGCGCCGCCGAGGAGGCGACCGAGCACGGATCCCAGACGTCGCCCTGGTTGTTCGGCGGCGTCGCGTTCGCCACGCTCCTGGCGCTGCTGGTGGTCACGCTCATGATCAAGGCGGGTGACTGACGAAGGAGGCGACCGCCATGCGCATCGGCGTGATGGGCGGCTCCTTCGACCCGATCCACTACGGGCACCTCGTCGCGGCGTCGGAGGCGGCGCATCGGTTCGACCTGGCCCGCGTGATCTTCTGCCCGACGGGCCAGGCGTGGCACAAGTCGACGGACCGGCGCGCCCCGGCCGAGGTGCGCTATCTCATGACGGTGGTCGCGACCGCGGCGGATCCCCGGTTCGACGTCTCGCGGGTCGACATCGACCGTCCCGGTCCGACCTACACCGTCGACACCCTGCGCGACCTGCGCGACGAGCGCGCCGACGCTGGCCTCCCGGCGGCGGAGTGGTTCTTCATCACCGGTGCGGACGCACTCGCCGAGATCCTCGGCTGGCGTGATCCGGAGAAGGTGGTCGAGGCCGCACAGCTGGTGGGCGTCACCCGTCCCGGGCACGTGCTCGCCGACCCCGGACTGCCGCAGGCGCGGGTGTCGCTGCTGGAGGTGCCGGCGTTGGCGATCTCCTCGACCGACGTGCGCCGCCGGGTCGCCGAGGGAGCGCCGATCTCCTACCTGGTACCGGACGGCGTGGCCCACCTGATCGCCAAGCACGGCCTGTACCGGACATGAGCCAGCACGCGGCGCCACCGCGGTTCCCGTGGCGCGTCACGCTGGTTGTCGCCGTCCTGGTCGTTGCGGCGACGGTGGTGACGGGGCTGCTCCTGGGCCGCGACCGGGTCGATTCGTCCGCGCCCGCGGCGGCCTCCGCGTCCGCCAGCGCGGCCCCGTCGACAACACCGACATCCACGCCGTCGGCGACCCTCGGCTCGGCGGGACAGGACCGTCAGCTCACGGTCCTGCTCACCGTCCGGGACGACGAGCGCCAGGCGGTGAGCTCGATCCTCGTCGGCGTCGGCGGCCGCACGGGGTCGGTCAGCGAGCTGCTCCTTCCCCGTGCTCTGCTGCTGCCCACGGTGCCGGCGATGCGACTGTCACAGGCGTCGGACCCCAACGGCGGAGCGCTCGCGATCGTGCCGCTGCAGACCCTTCTCGGGGTCCAGATCGACGCCGCCGTCGACCTCGACCGCCTCGCGTGGGGCGGCCTCATCGACGCGACCGGGACGCGGGTCGATCCGGTGATCGGCAAGCAGACGGGTTCCTTCCTCCTGGTCCTGGACCGGGTGCTCGCCGGGCTTCCGCCGGACGCGGGCACGATGAGCGAGCTGCTCACCGGTCTCGGGTCGATGGCGCGCACCACGGTCACGAACGAGGACGCTGGCCGGGTGCTGGCGCTGATCGGCCGCGGGCTGCGCGCGCACGAGTCGCAGCGGGAGCTGCTGCCGGTGACGTACATCCGGGGCGGCGACGAGCGCACCGCCGTCGTCAAGCGGGCCGAAACCGACGTCGTGGTGGCTCGCCTGTTCCCCGAGGCGCTGCTCCAGACCGGTCACAGCGGGCCGCTGCGCGTCGTGCTGCAGCGGGCCGGTGCGAGCGTGGGAGCGGAGCTGACGGCCCGGCAGACCCTGGCGTCGGCCGGGCTCGGCGTGGTCTCCGACCGGCCCGCCGGCGTCGCGGTCGACGCGACCCGCGTCGTCGTCCCGGACGGCTCCGCCGCAGCCGTGGCCGCCGGAACCCAGGTGGCCACGGTTCTGGGGCTTCCCCCCTCCGTGGTCACCACCGATCCTGACCTCGCGCCGGTGGTCGACGCCCGGGTGCTCCTGGGTCCCGAGGCCGCGGCGGTCACTCAGTAGCCTGGTGAGCCGTGCCGGATGGCACGAACCGAACAGAGGACCAGCAGATGCCCGCGAGCCCCGAAGCCGTAGCCTCCGCGATCGCCGCCGCCGAGGCCGCGTCGGACAAGCTCGCACACGACATCGTCGCGATCGACGTGAGCGAACAGCTGGTCATCACCGACGTGTTCGTCCTGTGCTCCGCGGACAGCGAGCGCCAGGTGCGCGCCGTCGTCGACGGCGTCGAGGAGCGGCTCCACGCGCTCGGCAGCAAGCCGCTGCGCCGCGAGGGTGAGGCCGAGGGCCGGTGGGTCCTGCTGGACTTCGGGGACCTCGTCGTCCACGTGCAGCTCGCCGAGGAGCGGATCCACTACGCGATCGAGCGGCTGTGGAAGGACTGCCCGGTCATCGCGCTGCCGGCCGAGGTCAACGCGCCGCGTCAGCGGGTGCAGGGCGACGCGTGAGTCGTCGTCTGGTGGTGTGGCGCCACGGCCGGACCCCGTGGAACGCCGAGAAGCGCTTCCAGGGGCAGACGGACGTGCCGCTCGACGACGTCGGCCTCGCGCAGGCAGAGCAGGCGGCGCGCGTGCTCGCCGCGCTCGGCCCGGAGCGGATCGTCAGCTCGGACCTCACCCGTGCCCGCACGACGGCGCAGGCGCTCGCCGATCTCACCGGGCTCGACGTCGCGACCGACGTCGACCTCCGCGAGACGCACGCGGGGCAGTGGGAGGGACTGAACCGCGACGAGATCGAGGAGCGGTTCCCGGGTGCGATGGAGGCGTGGTCGGCCGACCCCGACGCCCGGCCCGGAGGCGGCGAGGACCGCCGTGAGGTGTCGGCCCGGGTCGTGGCCGCGATCGAGCGGGCGCTCGACGGACTCAGCGCGGACGGCACGCTCGTCGTGGCCACGCACGGCGGCTCCGCGCGTGCCGCGATCGGTGCTCTGCTGGGTCTGCCGCCGGAGCACTGGGCGGCCCTCGTCGTCCTGGCGAACTGCGCGTGGTCGGTGCTGGCGGAAAACACCGGGCCGCACGGACCTCGCTGGCGCCTGGAGGAGTACAACGCCGGGTCGCTTCCGATCACCGCCCTGGCAGACGACCACTAGGGGTCTTGTATAGTCAGGTGCTCGAAGATTTCGGGGCTGTAGCGCAGCTGGTAGCGCACCTCCATGGCATGGAGGGGGTCAGGGGTTCGAGTCCC
>JAFIHP010000057.1 GCA_017849335.1 Actinomycetales bacterium
ACCCGCTGAGCACCTACTACCTGCTGCTCGGGACGACTCTCCTCCTCGTCGTCCTCGGCCTGATCATGGTGCTGTCCGCCTCGAGCATCGAGAGCTTCAAGATCTTCGGCTCGTCATACACGATCGTGCAGCGCCAGGCGTTGTTCGCCGTGCTCGGCGTCGTCGCGATGCTGCTCGCCGCGCGGACGTCCCCGCACTTCTGGCGTGGCGCATCGCCGTTCCTCCTGGTCGGCGCGATCGTCCTGCTGTTCGCGGTGCTCGTCGTCGGGCACGAGGTCGCCGGCCAGCGCAACTGGATCGAGATCGCGGGCCCGTTCCGGCTGCAGCCGTCGGAGATCGCCAAGCTCGCGCTCGTCGTCTGGGGCGCGACGCTGATCTCACGACGGTCTGACCGCGTGGACTCCTGGCGGGCGCTGCTCGTGCCGTTCCTGCCCGTCGCCGTGCTCATGATGGGTCTGGTCCTGGCCGAGGGCGACTTCGGCAACGCCCTCATGCTCGCGGCGATCACCATGGGCATCCTGTTCGCCGCCGGGGCGCCGATGCGCCTGTTCGCGATCATGTTCGGCGTCGGGGCGGCCGCCATCGTGATGCTGTCTCTGGCGGCGCCGTACCGGATGGCACGTTTCACGTCGTGGCTGAACCCCGGTGATGACCCGCTCGGATTCGGCTGGCAGGTCACCCAGGGGCAGTACGCCCTGGGCACCGGGGGATGGTGGGGGGTCGGCCTGGGCGCCAGCCGGGAGAAGTGGGGAACGCTGCCCGAGGCGCACACCGACTTCATCTTCGCCGTCGTCGGCGAGGAGCTCGGACTGGTCGGCACGATCACGGTCCTCGTCCTGTTCGGGCTGCTGGCCTTCGCGATCTTCCGCATGGCGCGCTCGGCGCAGGACCCGTTCGTCCGGCTCGCCGCGGCGGGCGTCGGTGCCTGGATCGTCGTGCAGGCCGTCGTGAACGTCGGTGCCGTGCTCGGCGTCCTCCCGATCACCGGTGTCCCGCTCCCGCTGGTGTCGTACGGCGGGAGCTCGCTGGTGCCGACGCTGGTGGCGCTGGGCATGCTGATGGGACTGGCCAAGAGCGAGCCGGACGCCCGGCGCGCCCTGCGCCGTCGCAGCACTGCGCAGTCCCTCCGGCGGCGCTGAGGTGCACGTCGTCCTCGCGGCCGGCGGGACCGCCGGGCACGTCGAGCCGGCTCTGAACGTCGCGGACGCCCTGCGTCGGATCGACCCGCTGACTGCCGTCACCGTCGTGGGCGGGGACCGTGGGCTGGAGTCGACGCTCGTACCAGCCCGCGGCTACGAGCTGGTCACGGTGCCGGCGGTGCCCCTGCCGCGACGACCCGGCGCCGACCTCCTCCGCCTCGGACCCCGACTGTCGTCCGCTGTCCGGCTCGCGGCGCGGGTGCTTCGCGAGCGGGAGGCCGATGTCGTCGTCGGTTTCGGCGGGTACGCGGCCGTTCCTCCGTACCTCGCCGCCCGACGCACCCGGACGCCGTTGGTCATCCACGAGGCGAACGCCCGACCGGGTGTCGCGAACCGCCTGGGCGCGCGGTTCACCTCGCACGTGTACTCGTCGTTCCCGGAGGCGATGCCCGGGGCCAGGCCGATGGCCCTTCCGCTGCGTCACAGCATCGCGACGCTGGACCGGCCAGCACTGCGCGCCCAGGCGCGCGCCGGGTTCGGGCTCGCCGAGGACGAGCCGGTGCTGCTGGTGTTCGGGGGATCCCAGGGTGCGGTGCGACTCAACCAGGTCGTCGCCGACGCCCTCCCCGGCCTGCGTGCGGCCGGGGTGCAGGTCCTCCACGCGGTCGGGCCACGCAACGAGGTTCCGGCGTCGGCTCCCGGCTACGTCCCGCTGGCCTACGTCGACCGGATGGACCTCGCGTACGCCGCGGCGGACGTCGCCGTGACTCGCGCCGGGGCGATGACCTGTGCGGAGCTGGCGGCCGTCGGGCTGCCCGCCGTGTACGTGCCGCTGCCGATCGGCAACGGCGAGCAGCGGGTCAACGCCGTGCCCGTCGTCGAGGCCGGGGGCGGGCTTCTCGTCGATGACGGGGAGATCACCGCGGAGTGGCTCACGGCCACCGTGCGCGCGGTCGTAGAAGATGGGGAACGGCTCGCCGCGATGAGCGCGGCGGCCGCACGCCACGGCGTCCGTGACGCCGACGAACAGCTGGCCCGCATCGTTCGGCGGGTCGCGGGAGGTGACCGGTGAGCAGCACCGCTGACCTGGGGCGCGTGCACGTCGTCGGCATCGGGGGAGCGGGCATGTCCGGCATCGCCCGCATCCTGGTCGCGCAAGGCGTGCCGGTGACGGGGAGCGATGCCAAGGACAGCCGGCGGCTGCAGGCGCTGCGCGCGATCGGGGTCGACGCCCGGGTCGGCCACGACGCCGCCTCGGTCACCGGCGTCGACACGCTCGTCGTCTCCACCGCCATCCCGGCGGACAACGTCGAGCGGGTGGCCGCACGGCAGGCCGGAATCCGCGAGCTGAGCCGCGCCGAGGCGCTCGCCGCAGTCATGGCGGGCTCCCGCGGAGTGGCCGTTGCGGGGACCCACGGGAAGACGACGACGACGTCGATGCTCACCGTCGCCCTCCAGCACTGCGGTCTCGACCCGTCCTTCGCCATCGGCAGCGAGCTGAACGAGTCCGGGTCGAACGCCCATCTGGGCTCCGGCGACGTGTTCGTCGTCGAGGCCGACGAGAGCGACGGTGCCTTCCTGCTGCTGCCCGCGGTCGCGGCGATCGTCACCAACGTCGAACCGGACCACCTGGACCACTGGGGGACGTTCGAGGCGATCGAGGAGGCCTTCGTCGCGTTCCTGCGCGGCGTGGGCGACCGGGGCGGCTTCGCGGTGGTGTGCGTCGACGACGCCGGCGGCGCCCGTCTGGCGAACGCGGCCCGGCGGGTCGGCGTCGACGTGCGGACGTACGGCGAGTCCCTCGACGCGGACTACCGCCTGACCGACGCCCGCCAGACCGATACCGGGTGGGCGTTCGACACCGTCCACGACGGAGTGCGGCTCGGCGAGATCGTCCTGCGCGTTCCCGGTCGCCACAACGCCCTGAACGCTCTCGCGGCCTTCGTGACCGGCCTGGGCCTGGACAGCCCCGCCGCCGACCTGCGGGCCGGCCTGGAGGCCTTCAACGGCACCCGACGCCGGTTCGACTTCAAGGGCCAGGTCGGCGGCATACGCGTGTACGACGACTACGCCCATCACCCGACCGAGATCGAGGCCACGTTGCGCGCGGCCCGTGACGTCGTCGGCGACGGACGACTGGTCGTCGCCTTCCAGGCACACCACTACTACCGCACGGCGATGTTCGTCCAGGAGTTCGGTGCGGCGCTCGGCCTGGCCGACGACGTCGTCGTCCTCGAGGTGTTCGCCCCCGGGGAGACGCCGATCCCCGGCGCCAGCGGCCAGACGATGGCGGCGAACGTCCCGCTGCCGCCGGAGCACGTCGTCTTCGAGCCCTCCTGGTCCGCGGTCGCCGGGCACCTCGTCGATCGAGCCCGGCCGGGCGACGTGATCATGACGCTCGGCGCGGGGGACATCGGGATGATCGGCACCGAGGTGATCGACCGGCTGCGGACGGGCGAGGTGTCGTGAGCGCCCCGGCGCTCGACCGTCCGCCGGCACCGTCGTCGGTCCTCGCCCCGCGCCGCCGCCATCGCCTGCGGATCGCGCTCGTCGTCCTCGGCATGCTCGGCGCGGCCGCGGCGATCTGGCTCGTGTGGTTCTCGTCGGTCCTGGCGGTCACGTCGGTACGTGTCGTCGGCCTGGACGGCACGATCCCCGACTCTGTCGCCGAGCAGGTCCTGCAGACCGCTGCGATCCCGACCGCGGTGCCGCTCGCCCGCGTCGACACGGACACGGCCCAGCAGCGGGTCGCGCAGCTGCCCTGGGTCGGATCGGTCGACGTCCGACGTGGCTGGCCGAACGAGGTCGTGGTCGCCGTGTCGGTGCGGACGCCGGTCGCCCGCGTCGGCTCGGACGCCACGAAGGCCGTCGACGCCGACGGTGTCGTGTTCGCCCCCGTCGGGCCGACCGACAAGAAGCTGCCCGTGGTCGACGCCACAGGGGACGGGCTCAGGGCCGCTGTCGCGGTGCTCGCCTCCCTGCCCAGCGACCTGGCTCGTCGGGTGGTGTCGCTCGAGGCGACCTCCCTGGACGACGTCGAACTCACGCTGCGGTCGGGAGACCTCGTCCGCTGGGGAAGCGCCGACCAGCCCGACGTGAAGGCGACGGTCCTGGCTGCCCTCATGAAGCACAAGGCCGACCTCTACGACGTCTCCGCGCCCCGGCTGCCGACCACCTACACGCGGCCATAAGGACGCGACTCTCGAGTCAAAGTCGAGAGTTTGGGGGGCTTCGCAACTTGCGCCTCGCAAGTCACACCGCCTACCCTCCCGCCGGCCGCGGCCCAGGACATTCCTGAGGCTTAAGTAGAGGTTTAGGTCGCGACCGGAGGAAGAGTCGCCCCGCGGGGCGGCGCAAGCGCCACCGGGCGGTGGCACGACGAGAGGACGGCAGCCGTGGCGGCTCCGCAGAACTACCTGGCAGTGATCAAGGTCGTCGGCATCGGCGGCGGCGGCGTGAACGCCGTGAACCGGATGATCGAGGTCGGGCTGAAGGGCGTGGAGTTCATCGCCGTCAACACCGACGCCCAGGCTCTGCTGATGAGCGATGCGGACGTCAAGCTCGACATCGGCCGTGAGCTGACCCGGGGGCTCGGCGCTGGCGCGAACCCGGAGGTCGGGAAGAAGGCCGCCGAGGACCACGCGGAGGAGATCGAG
>JAFIHP010000058.1 GCA_017849335.1 Actinomycetales bacterium
GATCACGCCTGCGCGCCTGGGCGTGCCCTACAACACCGCGGGCGTGGCCCACTTCCTGTCGGCGCTGCCGCTGAACGTTGCCCGGGAGATGTTCTTCACTGCCGACCCGCTGCCGGCGCACGAGCTCGCCGCGCACGGCGTGGTGAACCGCCTGGTCGAGGACTCGACCGAGTTGGAGGCGGTGGCGACGACGTTGGCCCGCCGGGTCGCCACGCGCGCCCCGCTCGCGGGGCAGGCGATCCGGGGAGAGATCACGGCGCTGACCGACGCCCGGTCGCTGACCAGCGACGACTTCGAGCGCCTGACCGAGCTCCGTCGCCGCGCGTGGACCAGTGCGGACTACCAGGAGGGCGTGCGCGCCTTCCGCGAAAAGCGCTCGCCCCGGTTCACCGGGCGGTGAACCGGGGCGAGACGTGACGCCGGTGCTGGCGCCCTAGTCCGTGATCTCCGGCTTCGCGGTGAGCCGATGCGTCTCGTCGACGATCTCGACGGCTTGGGGGCGAAGTGCGTCCTCGTGCCGGCTCCAGTGGTGCCCGCAGAAGAGCAGGTCCGTGCCACCGGGCAGCAGGACGCGGACGTAGGCCTGGGCGTTGCAGCGATCGCAGCGATCGGTGACTGCCAGTGCAGGCGCGGCAAGAGTCGTGGCCATGTGCCCGGAACCTCCCGTGTCCGTGTCGGGCCCTGTCGCCCGCTTTCGGGACAACAGTCTTACACGCCCTGGATGTTCCCCACGCGCCACGCCGGGGGAGTTCGCCCACAGCGAAGCGCTTCGGGGGCTATGTCCGGATTCCTTACGACCTCGGCACCGACCGGTAACCGCGGCGTGACACGGCCCACGTCGTCCGCGGCGCATCGCTGTCGCGTCGGTGCTCGCGGGTAGGTTGCCGGTCATGGCCACTTCACCCGCGTCCGGCTACTCGGCGAAGGACCTGTCGGTCCTCGAAGGCCTCGAGGCGGTGCGCAAGCGCCCGGGCATGTACATCGGCTCCACGGACGGTCGCGGGCTCATGCACTGCCTGTGGGAGATCGTCGACAACGCGGTGGACGAGGCGCTGGGCGGCTTCTGCACGGCCATCCAGGTGACGTTGCACGCGGACGGATCGGCCGAGGTCGCCGACAACGGGCGCGGCATCCCGGTCGACGTCGAGCCCAAGACGAAGCTCACCGGGGTCGAGGTCGTCCTGACCAAGCTGCACGCGGGCGGCAAGTTCGGGGGCGGCTCGTACACCGCCAGCGGTGGCCTGCACGGCGTGGGTGCCTCCGTGGTCAACGCCCTGTCCTCGCGGCTGGACGTCGAGGTGGATCGTGGCGGGAAGGTCCACGCGATGTCGTTCCGGCGTGGGGTGCCGGGGACGTTCGATGGCGACGGGCCCGACGCGGGCTTCTCCCGCAAGAGCGGGCTGCAGGTGGTCGGGAAGTGCTCGCGGACGCGCACCGGCACCCGGATCCGCTGGTGGGCCGATCGGCAGGTGTTCACGCGCGACGCCGCGTACGACCGGGAGGCCCTGCGGGAGCGGGCGATGCAGAGCACCTTCCTGGTCCCGGGCCTGACGATCGCGATCACCGACTCCCGCGATCCGGAGGACGTCTGGACGGAGTCGTTCTGCCACAAGGGGGGCATCGGCGAGTACGTCGAGCTGCTGTCATCCGGCGAGGCGGTGACGCCGGTCATCCGGCTGACGGGGGAGGGGCGATTCCACGAGACCGTGCCCGTCCTCGACGCCAAAGGTCACATGAGCCCGCAGGAGGTCGAGCGCACGCTGGCCGTCGACATCGCGCTGCGCTGGGACACCGGCTACGACTCGACCCTCCGGTCGTTCGTCAACGTCATCGCGACCCCGAAGGGCGGCACCCACGTCGCGGGGTTCGAGCGCTCGATCGCGAAGGTGTTCAACGACCAGTTGCGCGGCGCGAAGGTGCTTCGGGCGAGCGAGGACAACGTCACCAAGGACGACGTGCTGGAGGGCTTGACGGCGGTCGTCGCCGTGCGTCTGGCCGAGCCGCAGTTCGAGGGCC
Source organism: Actinomycetales bacterium (assembly GCA_017849335.1). GTDB lineage: Bacteria > Actinomycetota > Actinomycetes > S36-B12 > S36-B12 > UBA10649. The sequence continues at coordinate 2,017 of JAFIHP010000058.1, forward strand.
AGACCAAGGAGATCCTGGGCACGCCGGCCGCGTCGCGCATCGTCGGGAACGTGCTGGCCAAGGAGCTCGGCAGCTGGCTCAGCTCACCGCCGCGGGGGGAGAAGGCCACGGCCCGGAACCTGCTGGAGAAGGCCGCGAACGCCATGCGGGCGCGCATCGCCGCGCGGGCGCACCGGGACACGCAGCGGCGCAAGACCGCGCTGGAGTCATCCGCCCTGCCGGCGAAGCTCGTCGACTGCCGCAGCGACGACGTGGACCACACCGAGTTGTTCATCGTCGAGGGCGACAGCGCGCTGGGGACGGCGAAGACCGCGCGCAACGCCGAGTTCCAGGCGCTGCTGCCCATCCGCGGGAAGATCCTCAACGTCCAGAAGTCGTCGCTGGCCGACATGCTCAAGAACGCGGAGTGCGCGTCGATCATCCAGGTCATCGGTGCCGGCTCCGGCCGCACGTTCGACCTCACCCAGGCGCGGTACGGGCGCATCATCTTGATGTCGGACGCGGACGTCGACGGAGCGCACATCCGCTGCCTGCTCCTGACGCTCATCCACAGGTACCTGCGCCCCCTGCTGGACGAGGGCCGCGTCTTCGCGGCCGTGCCCCCCTTGCACCGGCTGGAGATCGTCAACGCCGGGTCGAAGGCCA
>JAFIHP010000059.1 GCA_017849335.1 Actinomycetales bacterium
ACGCGTTCACCGCCGGTTTCCTGCCCGCCTGGCTCGCGGGCGACTCCCTCGCCGAGTCGCTCGCCGCGGGCCAGCGTCTCGCCTCCGTCGCCGTCGGTCGCGTCGGCGCCAGTCCCCTCGTCGTCTGAGCCGTCCGACCCCGGAAGGATCCGCATGGCACGCCCACGCAAGGCCACGGCCGAGCCGCCCGGCTCCGGGCGCATCGTCGATGTCGACGTCGCGCAGGAGATGCAGGGCTCGTTCCTCGAGTACGCGTACTCGGTCATCTACTCGCGCGCCCTCCCGGATGCCCGCGACGGCCTCAAGCCCGTGCAGCGGCGGATCCTCTTCCAGATGGCGCAGATGGGCCTGCGCCCGGACCGCGGGCACGTCAAGAGCGCTCGCGTGGTCGGCGAGGTGATGGGCCGACTGCACCCGCACGGTGACGGGGCGATCTACGACGCCCTCGTCCGGATGGCCCAGCCGTTCACGCTGAGGCTGCCGATGGTCGACGGGCACGGCAACTTCGGCTCCCTCGACGACGGCCCGGCTGCCATGCGCTACACCGAGGCCCGGTTGGCCCAGGCGGCGCTGGAGATGACCGCCGGACTCGACGAGGACGTCGTCGACTTCGGCCCGAACTACGACGGGCGGGAGAGCGAGCCCTCGGTCCTGCCGGCGGCGATCCCGAACCTGCTCGTCAACGGCGCATCGGGCATCGCGGTCGGCATGGCGACGACGCTCGTGCCGCACAACCTGGGCGAGGTCATCACGGCCGCCCGCCACCTGCTCACCCACCCGGACGCGTCGTTGGCGGAGATCATGACCCTCGTGCCGGGCCCGGACTTCCCCGGCGGCGGCGTCGTCATCGGGCTGGACGGCGTCCGCGAGGCGTACGAGACCGGCCGCGGCGCCGTCCGGGTGCGGGCACGGACACGGATCGAGCAGATCACCCCACGCCGACGCGGCATCGTCGTCACCGAGCTCCCGTTCAACGTCGGCCCGGAGCGGGTCATCGACAAGATCAAGGACGCCGTCCAGGCCAAGAAGCTGCAGGGCATCTCCGACGTCGTCGACCTCACCGACGGCGAGTCCGGGCTGCGGCTCGTCATCGAGGTCAAGAACGGCTTCCATGCCGAGGCCCTCCTGGAGCAGCTGTTCAAGCTGACGCCGATGGAGGACACCGTCAACGTGAACGCCGTCGCCCTCGTCGACGGACAGCCGCAGACGCTCGGGCTGCTGTCCATGCTGCGTGTCTGGCTGGACCATCGGCTGTCCGTGGTCCGGCGGCGCAGCGAGTTCCGTCGCACCAAGGCGACCAGCCGGCTGCACCTGGTCGACGGCCTGCTGATCGCGATCCTCGACATCGACGAGGTGATCGAGCTGATCCGCCAGTCCGACGACGCCGCGTCGGCCAAGGAGCGCCTGATGGCCGTGTTCGACCTCAGCGACGTCCAGGCCACCTACATCCTCGACATGCCCCTGCGCCGGCTCACCCGGTTCTCGCGGATCGAGCTCGAGTCCGAGCGCGACGACCTTCGTCGCGAGATCGAAGCCCTGACCGAGCTGCTCGAGGACGACGACGTGCTTCGGGCGGCAGTGGCGGACGAGCTCGCCGCTACCGCGCGGGCGCACGCCACACCGCGGCGCACCCTGCTCATGGAGGCCGGCGCCGTGGCAGTCGCCGCGGCCATGCCGCTGGAGGTCGACGACGAGCCATGCGTCGTCCTGCTGTCGAGCACCGGCCTGCTGGCCCGGACGTCGGACACGCGACCGGCGCTGGCCGGCAGCGACGACCAGCGCGCCGCCCACGACGTGATCGTCGCCGCGGTCCCCACGTCCACGCGCGGCGACGTCGGACTCGTGACGTCGGCGGGCCGCATCGTGCGGCTGCGCGCGCTCGAGCTTCCCGCGCTGCCCGCCGTCGCCGGAGTCCCGGCCCTGTCGGCCGGAGCGCCGGTCGGGGCGTTCGTCGACCTGCCTGCCGGTGAGAGCGTCGTCGGCCTGGCGACGCTGGACGAGACCGGCGGCATCGCGCTCGCGACCGCGCGTGGCGTGGTCAAGCGGGTCGTGCCGGACGCCTTGCAGAACAAGGACTCCTGGGAGATCGTCCGACTGGACGACGGCGACCGGGTCATCGGGGCAGTCCGGATGACCGAGGCCGACGCCGAATCGGCCGAACTGGTGCTCGTCACGTCCGACGGGCAGCTCCTGCGGTTCCCGGCATCCGCCGTGCGGCCGCAGGGACGGGCGGCCGGCGGCATGGCCGGCGTGCGCCTGGCGTCGGGAGCGGAGGTCGTCGCGTTCGCGGCGTTCACGCCGCGGGAGGACGCCGTGGTCGTCACGGTCGCCGGCTCCGCGGACGCCCTCCCGGGCACCGATGCCGGAACCGTCAAGGTCACGGCGCTGGCCGAGTACCCCGGCAAGGGCCGTGGGACCGGCGGCGTTCGCTGCCATCGGTTCCGTGCCGGCGAGGACCGCCTCCTGGTCGCGTGGGTCGGTCCGGGCCCCGCACGCGCCGCAACCGCATCGGGGGCTCCTGTCGCGCTGCCGGACGCTGACGACCGGCGTGACGGGACGGGCATCCCGGCCACGGCCCCGATCGCCGGCATCGCCGGGACCCTTCGGTGAGCACGCAGCGCGTGAGCACCACCCCCTGCTCGCTGCAGTCCCGTGCGGTCGGCGAGCCGCTGGCCGGCACCGCGCCGACGGCGCGCGCCTGGGTGGTTCTGGAGCACCCGGGACCGTGGGGCCGCGACGCTGTCGGAGACAGTGACCTGCCGGAGACAGTCCGCACGCGGCTCGCCACGGCGAAGGAGCACGGGGTCACCGTGGTGCTCGCCCGTCGCCCGGAGCGGCGGACGGAGGCCGTCGCAGGCGACCTCGGCCACCGGGTGTGGGTCGCCCGCTGCGCCGCCGGCGGCGCGCGGTTGCGTACCGCCGTGCTGCCGTCGCTGGACCCGATCGCGTCCTGGGACCTCGGCGCGATCGCCGAGGCG
>JAFIHP010000060.1 GCA_017849335.1 Actinomycetales bacterium
CGAGGGGTTCGTCGTCGGCGAGGGTGGGGTGTTCGCCGAGGCGCTCGGCGGCGGCGTCTCGACGGCCACGACGGCCACCTGGACCGCCGCGTTCTTCGCGGGAATGGAGCGGGTCCAGACGGTCGCGCACTCGATCTACATCTCCCGGTACAAGCCGGGGCTGGAGGCCACCGTGGCCTGGGGGATCTTCGACATGAAGTTCAAGAACCCCTACGACAAGGCGGTCTTCATCACGGCCTCGGCGACGGGGACGTCGGTCACGGTCTCGTTCTGGGGGACCCGGGTCTACAGCGACATCACCGCCGAGTTCGGCAAGCGCGAGAACGTCGTGCCGTTCGACACGATCCACGACACCTCGAAGACCTGCCTCGGCCAAGGGGGCGTGGACGGCTTCACGATCACCGTCGACCGCGTGTTCTACCAGGACGGCAAGGAGGTCCGGCGCGAGCCGATCACCACGCGGTACAAGCCCGCCCCGGAGGTGATCTGCGGCCCGGACAAGGGCGACAAGCCCGGCAAGGGCGACAAGCCGCCGAAGAACGGGGGTGGCTCGGCCAGCCCGTCGGCTTCCTCGACCGACCAGCCCACGAAGAAGCCGTCGAAGACGCCGACCCCGACGGAGACCGACGTTTTCTCGAACGACTGAGCCGCGTCCGCGCGTCGCGGAGGGCGGTGTGTAAGTTTGCCCCGACGTCCGCGGGCGCGGACGGACGAACCCGGAGGCTCAGGTGACCTACGTCATCACGTTCCCCTGTGTGGACCTCAAGGACAAGGCCTGCATCGAGGAGTGTCCCGTCGACTGCATCTACGAAGGCGATCGGATGCTCTACATCCAGCCCGACGAGTGCGTCGACTGCGGTGCCTGCGAGCCGGTCTGCCCCGTCGAGGCGATCTTCTACGAGGACGACGTCCCGGAGGAGTGGAAGGACTACACGGCGGCCAACGCCGAGTTCTTCAACGACCTCGGGTCGCCGGGAGGCGCCGCGAAGCTGGGTGCGCAGGACTTCGACGCACCGCTGCTCGCGTCCGTGCCCCCGCAGGAGCACGATCACTGAGCACGTGACCGTGCCGACCAGGCAGCCGCTCGCCGCGCGTCTGCCGGACTTCCCCTGGGACGTTCTCACGCCTTATGCCGACCGTGCGCGCCGTCACGCCGGCGGCATCGTCGACCTGTCCGTCGGGACGCCCGTCGACCCGACGCCGGGCGTCGTCCAGTCGGCCCTGGCCGCTGCCGCCGACGCGCCGGGGTACCCGACGGCCTGGGGCCGGCCCGAGCTTCGCGAGGCCTGTGTCGGGTGGCTCGCACGCTCCCTCGGCGCCTCGGTCGACCCGACGGCGGTCGTGCCGGGAATCGGGACCAAGGAGCTGGTGGCCTCGCTCCCGCGGATGCTCGGCCTCGCGCCGGGGTCGCGCGTGGCCATTCCTCGCGTCGCGTACCCGACCTACGCCGTCGGCGCGATCCTCGCCGACTGCGTGCCCGTGCCGGTCGACGACCCGCGGGAGGTCTCCGACGCGGCCCTGGTGTGGCTGAACTCGCCGTCGAACCCGACGGGTGCCGTGCTGTCGGCGAGCCAGCAGGCCGAGGTCGTCGCGTGGGCGCGTGACCGCGGGGCGATCGTCCTGGCGGACGAGTGCTACATCGAGCTGGGCTGGGACCAGGAGCCGGTGTCCGTCCTCCATCCGAGCGTGTGCGGCACGGGGCACGACGGCGTGCTCGCCCTGCACTCCCTGTCCAAGCGCTCCAACCTCGCCGGCTACCGCTTCGGCTTCGTCGCCGGCGATCCCACCCTGGTCGCGGACCTGCTGGCCGTCCGCAAGCACGCCGGCATGATGGTGCCGACCCCGGTCCAGGCTGCGGCGATCGCCGCCCTGGACGACGATGCGCACGTGGTCGAGCAGCGGGACCGCTACGCCCGTCGGCGTGCTGTCCTGCGGAACGCGTTGGAGGGCGCGGGCTTCCGCATCGACCACGGGGAGGCCGGCCTGTACCTGTGGGCCACGCGCGACGAGCCGTGCTGGGACTCGGTGTCCTGGTGCGCCGACCGCGGTGTGCTCGTCACGCCGGGCGACTTCTACGGTGAGGCCGGAGCTCGGCACGTCCGCGTCGCCTTCACGGCGACCGACGAACGGGTCGACGAGGTCCCGTCGCGGCTGCTCGGTGGGTGACCGGGATCACCTCGCCGGTCTCCCCAGGGCCCGTTCTGCGAGCCTTCGTAGTTGGTTACGCTCGACGGACAGGAGGTTGTCGTGTCTGACGTAGTACTGCGCTACCCCGACGGCGAGATGCCGCTCGCGGAGGTACCCGCCACGGTGGGCGAGTCCGGCCTGAACATCGGGCCGCTGCTGAAGACGACCGGTCGGGTGACCCTCGACTTCGGCTTCATGAACACGGCGGCATGCGCCTCGTCGATCACGTACATCGACGGGGACAAGGGGATCCTGCGTTACCGCGGATACCCCATCGAGCAGCTCGCGCAGCAGTCGACGTTCCTGGAGACGTCGTACCTGCTGATCTACGGCGAGCTCCCGACGCAGGAGCAGCTCGACGAGTTCAAGCACCAGATCCGGATGCACACGATGCTGCACGAGGACCTGCGTCGATTCTTCGACGGCTTCCCGCGCGACGCGCACCCGATGCCGGTCCTGTCCAGTGCGGTCTCCGCGCTGTCGACGTTCTACCAGGACTCCCTCGACCCGTTCGACGCCCGCCAGGTCGAGATCTCGACGATCCGTCTCCTGGCCAAGGTGCCGACGATCGCCGCCTACGCGCACAAGAAGGCCGTCGGGCAGCCGTTCATGTACCCCGTGAACTCCCTGGGATTCATCGACAACTTCCTCCGGATGACCTTCGGCGTCCCGGCGGAGGAGTACGTCGTCAACCCGGTCCTGTCGAAGGCGCTGAACCAGCTGCTGCTGCTGCATGCCGACCACGAGCAGAACTGCTCGACGTCGACCGTGCGGCTCGTCGGCTCGTCGCACGCGAACCTGTTCGCCTCCGTGTCGGCCGGGATCAACGCGCTCTTCGGCCCCCTGCACGGTGGTGCCAACCAGGCCGTCATGGAGATGCTCGAGGGCATCCAGGCGCAGGGCGGCGGCGTCCACACGTTCATCCGACAGGTCAAGGACCGCCAGGACGGCGTGAAGCTCATGGGCTTCGGTCACCGCGTCTACAAGAACTACGACCCGCGCGCGGCGATCGTGAAGAAGACCGCGCACGAGGTCCTCGACTCCCTCGGGGTCCACGACCCGCTGCTCGACATCGCGATGCGCCTGGAGGAGGTCGCGCTCTCCGACGACTTCTTCGTCTCGCGCACGCTGTACCCGAAAGTCGACTTCTACACGGGCCTGATCTCCAAGGCGATGGGCTTCCCGACGGAGATGTTCACCGTGCTGTTCGCGCTCGGCCGGCTCCCCGGCTGGATCGCCCAGTGGCGCGAGATGATCGCCGACCCCGACACCAAGATCGGCCGACCGCGTCAGGTGTACGTGGGCGAGGCCCTGCGCGACTACACCCCGGTCTCCGCCCGCGCCTGACCCGTCCCGCTTCACCTCCGTGCCGTGTCGGCTCCGTGCCGTTTCTCCCGCGACCCGGGACGAACGGCACGGGACGGGGCCTAAACGGTGGGTTTCGTGCCGTCTGTCCCAAGGTGACTGCCGTCTGCCGCCCGTGAGGTTGTCCACGACAGGCGAGTGACGGTCGGCCATCCACCGCTCGCGCAGGCGTCAACTACCGCCCGCCTGCGTGCGCGACGTTCGGTCGATGGACCCGTCGCCATCCGCAGCTCTCCTCATCCCGCCCGCTCGCCGTAGTCGCCGGCCGGTCACGCCGGTGGCCGCGTCCGGCGTCCTGGAGGTGTTCCGTCGGTCGGACATCGCGGCATGGGGGCTGGACCCCGGCAGCGTCCGCGCCTACGTCCGGCAGGGCTTGTGGGTGCGTCTGCACCACGGCGTCTACGCCGACGCCGGGGTCGTGCGTGAATGCGCCGGCGACCCGGTCCGCCTGCACCGGCTCCTGACGCGGGCCGCCATCGCGTCGCTGCCCGTCGCCGCGTACGCCGTCGGTCCGACGGCGGCGGTCGTCCACGAGCTGCCCTTGCCGGACGGCCCGCCGGCGACGATCCATCTCGTGCGGGACGCCAGCGCCGACCGGCGTGCCCTGTCTCGGCGAATCAGCTCGCCTACGGCGCTCGTGCACGTGCACGTCAGCGGCCACGCCCTGCACGAGGCTGACGTGACCGAGGTCGACGGTCTGGCCAGTGTCAGTCGTGAGGTCGCCGCCGTCACGACTGCCGCGGGGCTCAGCGCCGAGTGGGCCGTGGCCGTTCTCGACGCCGTGGCGTGGAGACGTCCGGAGGTTCCGGAGGTGCTCGAGAACGTCACCGAGGACTGGCCACGGCTGCGCGGCATCGGGACAGTGCGGCGCGCGCTCCCGCTCGTCCGGACGGGAGCGCAGTCGCCGCTGGAGTCCCTCTCCCGGATCCGCCTCGTGGCTGGTGGTCTGCCCGAGCCCGCGCTGCAGGTGGCGTTCCACGATGCCGCTGGTCTCGTCGGTGTCGCCGACATGGTGTGGGAGGAGTGGAAGGTGATCGGGGAGTGCGACGGCCTGCTGAAGTACTCCTCTCGAGAGGACCTGGTCCGGGAGAAGAAGCGCGAGGACCGTCTTCGCGCGCTCGGCTACGTCGTCGTCCGGTGGACCTGGGACGAGATCATGCGCGACCCTCGGGCCGTCGTGGCTCGCATCCGACGGGCGTTCGCGGTGGCACGCGGCCTTGGTCGGGCTCGCTGACAGGGGACAGGTGGCACGAAACGCCTCGATTCCTCGCGTTTCGTGCCGTTTCTCCCGCGAAGCGGGAGAAACGGCACGGGGCAGGGGAGCGTTTGGGTGGGGCGGATGAGAGGGCTTCACTGCGACGGTC
>JAFIHP010000061.1 GCA_017849335.1 Actinomycetales bacterium
GGCAGCGCCGCGAGCGCGGCGCATGCGGCGGACGGTCCGGCCTCGGCGTCGACGATCTCCGCGAACGCGTCATCGGCGAGGCCGTCGAGGGCGTCGGCGTCGTCCCGCAGGAGGTCCGCGCTGCGGGTCAGGCCCACGACGACCCCGGGGCCGAGCCGGTCGACGAGGTCGGCCAGCAGCACCCTCGCCCGGACGCGTGCGTACGACGCGTCGGCGTTGTGCGGATCGGACCACGGACGCTCCCCGAACGGCCGGAGCAGCTCGTCCGCCGCGTCCCGGACGAGGTCGCGGGGCAGGTGCAGGAAGGGCCGCCGCCACCGCCCGGTCCGGGCCGCCATCGCCGCGAGCGACCGTGCCCCCGAGCCGCGGGCCAGCCGCAGGAGGACGGTCTCGGCCTGGTCGTCGCGCGTGTGGCCGAGCAGGATCGCCGCCGCTCCCGCCTCGGCGGCCGGGGCCTCGGGCGCCGCTCGGCGGGCTGATCGCGCCGCCGCCTCGGGACCTCCCTCGGTGCCGACCTGGACGACGACCGTCCGCGCCGGCACGTCGAGCAGCCCGCACAGCCGCACCGCCTGCGCGGCGACGTCCGCTGACCCGGCCTGCAGGCCGTGGTCCACGACCACCGCCAGCGCGCGCAGCCCGCGGCGACGGGCGACCCAGCCGAGGCCCCCCGTGAGCGCGAGCGAGTCCGGTCCGCCGGAGCAGCCGACGACGACCGCGGCACCGGTGGGGAGGTCGGCGAGCGCGTCGTCCACCGCCGCCCGCACCGCGACGAGGCCGGCGGACGCCGCGCGGGCGCTCATGCCCCGAGGCGGTCGAGCCAGGCCTGCGGGTCGTGGATCTCCGCGCGGGTCGGCAGCGTCTGCGGCGACGTCCAGATGCGGTTGAAGCCCGCCATCCCGGAACGGTCGACGACGTACCGCACGAACGCGGCGCCGTCGCTGTACTGCCGCAGCTTCGCGTCCATGCCGAGCGCCTTGCGGGCCAGCGAGTCGAGTGTGCCCGGCTGCTCGCGTCGCTGAGTGAAGCGCTCGCGGATGAGGTCGACCGAGGGCACGATCGACGGGCCGACGGCGTCCATGACGACGTCCGCGTGCCCCTCCAGCAGGGACATCAAGGCCGTCAGCTCGTCGAAGACGACGCGCTGCGCAGGCGTCAGGACGGCCTCGACGACACTGGCCTCGGTGTCGGACCGCAGGGACCGGACCAACGCGTACACGAACGCGACGAGCCGCTGAAGGGTCTCGCGGACGCTCAGGTCGGATGCCTCGAGCAGGGCGGCGACACGGCCGGTGAGGTGATCGGCGAGCCAGGGCACGGCGCCGAACTGCACGCGATGGGTCTCCTCGTGCAGGCAGACCCACAGCCGGAAGTCGCGCTCGGGCACCTCGAGCTGCCGCTCCACGTTCACGATCGTCGGCGCGACCAGCAGGAGCCGACGGGGCTGACCGGGGTCGGTGAAGGTCTCGAACTGGCCCAGCACCTTCCCCGAGAGCCAGCCGAGCACCGCGCCGAGCTGGAGGGCGGTACCGCGCGAGCCGAGGCCCCGCAGCGCGGCCGGCGCCGCATCCGATCGCTCGCCGAACTCGTCCCACAGGCCGAGCACGACGCGCATCCCGGTGACGTTGGAGACGATCCACCCGGTGCGGTCGACGACGACCGCGGGCGAGTCGTCCGGGGCGACCAGGCCGGTCACCTCGCGCACCGGGGCGACCGCCTCGACGGCGAGCCGGCGGAGCATCGTGACCGCGGCCCGGGCGTCCTCGGGGGGCAGGTCCGGCCCCTTCGGGGCCAGCCGCCGCGCCGTGGCGACGGCGAGGTCCCAGTCGACGGGCTGCGGCCGTTCGTCGTCCGCAGGCAGCGAGGTCATCGGGCTCCGTCCGTCCGGTCGCTGCTCAGCCGGAGCAGCCGCACGCCGCCAGCCGGCTGGCGACGACGTCCATTGTCTCCCGCGTCGCGGGGATCGATGCGACGTCGTTCGCGATCATCGCGAAGACCAGCACCCGGCCGTCGGCGTCCTGCACCGTTCCGGCCAGCCCGACCACGCCGGTCAGCGTCCCGGTCTTCGCATGCACGAACCCGCGGCCGGGGCGAGTCGCCGCGCTCGTGTACCGGTCGGCCAGCGTTCCGGTCAGGCCGGCGACCGCCAGGCCGGACGCGACGGTCCCCAGCACGGGGTGCGTTCCGAGCGCGACATCGCTCAGGAGGCTCCCGAGCACGCGGACCGGAATGCGGTTGGCGCGTGACAACCCGCTGGCGTCCGCCAGGTCCAGCCCGGCCGTGTCGATGCTGAGCTCGGTGAGGGCCTGCGTCGCGGCCCGGGCTCCCCCGGCGAAGGTCGGCTCGCCCACGGCCGCCCCGCCGGCGAGGTGCCCCAGTGCCTCGGCGATGTCGTCGTCGGAGTCGGTGAGCATGCGCTGGACGAGGTCGGCGACCGGCGCCGACTGGACCCGTCCGATCTCCGTCGCCCCGTCCGACCGCGTGCCGGCCGCGACCGACGTCACGGTGACGCCGAGGTCGCGGAGCATCGAGGCGAAGACCTGACCTGCCTGCTTCGGCGGGTCCGCGACCCGGGAGACCGAGCCCGGCTTGCGGGCCTTGTCCACGACGAGCGCCGTGACGGGCGCGACGATGCCCTCCGCCGGCCAGGACGCGGGCCAGCCCGGGCCCAAGACGGGCCCCCGGAAGGCGGTGGCGTCGTAGACGACGGTGACGCGCGCGGACGAGCCGAGCGAGTCGGCCACCTGCCGGGCGAGGTCGCGCAGCGACGCGTCGCCTCCGGCGAGGGGGTTCCCGCCACCACGGCGTCGGAGCGTCGGGTCGCCGCCACCGACGAGGTAGACCGTGTCGCCGTCGCGGTACGCGGTGGTCGGCAGCCGCGACTGCGGGCCCAGGGCGGTCAGGGCGGCGACCGCCGTCGTCAGCTTCGTCGTCGATGCCGGGATCCGCCCCTTCGCGGGCGCCTTGTCGTACAGCACGGTCCCGGTGCCGGGGTCGAGGACGAGCACGGAGGAGGTGCCAAGACGCCCGCGCACGAGGTCCCCGATCTGCGCCGTGACGCCGGCCGGCGTCGGCCGGGTCGCCGTGCTCGTCGCGGGGTCGATCGGGGCGAGCACGATCGGCGCGGGAGCCGACGGCGGTGCATCCGCAGCGCGCGCCGGGAGGCCCACGCCCAGCAGCAGGGCGGCGACGACGGCACCGGACAGGGCCCGGACCGTGCGAACGTCGACCGTGGGCACCCGTCCCTCCTCCGCCGATCGTCCGAACACGTCGTTAGGGAACACTAGGACCACAGCGCACGGCCGACCCGGCCGTGGGGATGGAAGGGAACCAACGTGGAACCGCTCGACTTCGACGTGACCATCGAGATCCCGGCGGGCAGCCGGAACAAGTACGAGATGGACCACGTCACCGGGCGTATCCGGCTGGACCGCATGCTCTTCACCTCGACGCGCTACCCGCATGACTACGGCTTCATCGATGGGACTCTCGGTCAGGACGGGGACCCGCTGGACGCCCTCGTCCTCGTCGGTGAGCCGACGTTCCCGGGAGTCCTGATCCGCTGCCGGGCCGTTGGCATGTTCCGCATGACCGACGAGGCAGGCGGCGACGACAAGGTCCTGTGCGTCCCCGCCGGCGACCCGCGGGTCGAGCACCTCCGTGACATCCACCACGTCCCGGAGTTCGACCGGCTGGAGATCCAGCACTTCTTCGAGGTCTACAAGGACCTCGAGCCGGGCAAGAGCGTCGAGGGCGCGACCTGGGTTGGCCGCGACGAGGCCGAGCGAGAGATCCGCGCGTCCTGGCAGCGCTACACGGACCACGCCGCGAAGCACTGAGCCCGCCGGGCCCGTCCCGGGAGGACGACTCGGCCCAAGATGAACAGCAGGTGAACGAGACATGGCGGGACGGTGCACGCCGTGTGTACGAACGGTGCTACCCTGTCTAGTGCTAGACATGAGGAGGTAGCCATGAACCTGCGGATCCGACGTCGCCGCCACGAGGCGGCAACCACGGTGATCGACGCCCCCACGCACCAGATGACGTCCGTGTTCGACGACTCGGTGTGCCGGTTCGTCCTCGCGTGCACATGCGGCGCGCACTACGACACCCGCTACATCGACGAGGCATTGGAGCTGCGCGAGCTGCACCTGGCGATGGCTCCGCTGATCGACGAGCTCGAGGGCTGAGATGGCCCGCCGCCCCGGGAGCTTCCCGGACGCAGACGCGGCGACCAGCGCGCTGACCAGCGCGACCAAGGAGTGGAAGGCCGCGAAGAAGGCCGAGCGCGCTGCTCGCGATCGCCTTGCCACGGTCGTGACCGACGCCGTGGCCAGCGGCGTCCTGAACGAGAGCAAGATCGCGAAGATCACCGCGATCCCGCGCATGACGATCCGCAAAATGCTCGGCAAGGAGTAGTACCGCGCCCGTGGGTGACCTTCGGCCCTCGCGCGACAGCACTTTGCCTCTCATCGGTGCCCGCAGCGGCTCCTAGCGTGGTCTCATGCCCACGACGACCATCGCCGGCCGCAAGGTCTCGGTCGACGACGACGGGTTCATGACGGAGTTCGACGAGTGGGACGAGGACACCGCCGTCGCGCTCGCCTCCTCGATCGGGATCGAGCTGACCGCGGAGCATTGGAAGGCGATCCGGTTCGCCCGCAACGACTATCGCAGCCAGGGGCAGACTCCCTCGATCCGGCGCGCGTCCACGGTCGGGGGCATGGACACCAAGAGCCTGTTCGCCCTGTTCTCCGGCCGGCCGGCGACCAAGATGGCCTACATCGCCGGGCTGCCCAAGCCCGCTGACGGGTCCTGACGCGACCACCGTGGCGTCCACGTCGCCGGGGACCTTCGACCTACGACGCACAGCAATTAGCCTCTGCTCAGGGCGCCGTCGACGTTCATACCGTGGGGGGTATGAAGAACCTGCTGATCCTCGGCGGCGGGACGGCCGGCTCCATCGCCGCGAACAAGCTCCGCCGCCGACTGCCCACCGATCGGTGGGCCGTGACCGTCGTCGACTCCGATGACGACCACCGCTACCAACCCGGGTTCCTGTTCGTGCCGTTCGGCACCTACCGTCCCGACCAGGTCACCCGAAGCCGAAGGCGCTACCTGAGCGGCGACGTCGACCTGGTGTACGCGCGCATCGAGCGCGTCGTGCCGGACGAGCACGTCGTCGAGCTGTCCGACGGCCGGCGCCTGCCGTACGACGCCCTGATCATCGCGTCCGGCGTCACGCCCCGGCCCGACCAGACTCCCGGCCTCCTGGGTGAGGAGTGGGGACGCACGATCCACGAGTTCTACACGTACGACGGGTCCGTGGCACTGGCCCGGGCACTGTCGACGTGGCCCGGCGGACGGCTGGTCACCAGCGTCGTCGAGATGCCGATCAAGTGCCCCGTCGCACCGCTGGAGTTCGCCTTCCTCGCTGACTCGCACTTCCAGGAGCGCGGGATCCGCGACCGCGTCGAGCTGACGTACGTGACGCCTCTCCCGGGTGCGTTCACGAAGCCGATCGCCGCCAAGGCGTTCGGAAGCACGTTGTCCGACAAGGGCATCGACGTCGAGCCCGACTTCATGCTGATGGAGGTCGATCCCGAACGACGAGTGCTGGTGTCCTACGACGAGCGCGAGGTGCCGTACGACCTGCTGGTCGTCGTCCCCGTCAACATGGGAGCCGACTTCGTCGCGGCGTCCGGACTGGGCAACGAGCTCAACCTCGTGCCGGTCGACAAGCAGACGCTGCAGTCGAAGGCGCACCCCGACGTCTTCGCGCTCGGTGACGCCAACGACATCCCCACGTCCAAGGCCGGGTCCGTCGCCCACTTCGCGATCGACGTCTTCGTCGAGAACTTCGTCGAGTACGCGACCGGCCGCCCGATGACGCACGCGTTCGACGGGCATGCGAACTGCTTCATCGAGACGGGCCACGGCAAGGCGATGCTCATCGACTTCAACTACGACACCGAGCCGCTTCCCGGCCGGTTCCCGGTCGCCGGCCTCGGGCCGATGAGCCTGCTCAAGCAGACGCGCCTCAACCACCTCGGCAAGCTCGCGTTCGAGTGGATCTACTGGAACGTGCTGCTCCCCGGGCGGCCCCTCCCGCTCCCGGCCGACATGTCCCTCGCCGGCAAGCGGACCGACCTTCTCACCACCGCACGCAGCTAGCAGACAGGAGGGCATCATGCCCATGACGATGATCGCCGGCCACGAGGTCTCGGTCGACGACGAAGGATTCATGACCCGGTACGACGAGTGGGACGAGACGACCGGAGCGGCGCTCGCGGCCGCCATCGGCATCGAGATGACCGACGAGCACTGGGACGCCATCCGGTTCATGCGATCGGACTACCAGGCTCAGGGTGCCACCCCGACCATCCGGCGGCTCTCGACCGTCGGCGGGATGGACACCAAGCGACTGTTCACGCTGTTCCCGAAGAAGCCGGCCAAGAAGATGGCCTACATCGCCGGCCTGCCCAAGCCGGCCGGCTGCGTCTGAGAGGCATCGCCATGACGACTCAGGACATGATCGTTCCCGCGTTCGACGACGACGTGGAGACCGGTCGCACGCTCGCCATCATCTGCTCCAAGGGGAACCTGGACATGGCGTACCCCGGGCTCATCCTCGGCAACGCCGCTCTCGGTGAAGGCGTCGACGTCCACCTGTTCTTCACCTTCTGGGGCTTCGACATGATCACCAAGGGGCGGATGGAGAACCTGAAGTTCTCCCCCGTCGGCAACACGGCGGCCCACATGCCGATGGCACTGACGCCGATGCCCGGTGTCACCAAGATGGCCACGCACATGATGCAGAAGTCGTTGGAGGAGCTGCAGATCCCGCCGGTCCCGGAGTTCTTGGACCTCATCAAGGCGTCCGGAGGACACCTGTGGGCATGCCGGCTCAGCGCCGACATGAACCACCTGAGCAAGGACGACCTGTACGACGGGATCGACGACATCATCAACGCCAGCGACTTCATCGAGAAGACGAACGGCGCGCAGCTCCTCTTCATCTGAGGCCCGCCCAGGCAAGGCAGCGTCAAGACGGCGCTGCCGGCGTAAGGACGGCGTCAAGACGGCGCCGCCCTCGCGGGTCCCGGTGCCTACCGTCACGATGTGACGACCCTCGGTGTGAAGCGCCTCATGGTGGGCGAGCCCCTGCGCAACGATCGTGCCGCGCACACGCTGCTGCCCAAGTGGCTCGCCCTGCCGGTGTTCTGCTCCGACCCGCTGTCGTCGGTCGCCTACGCCACGGAGGAGATCCTCCTCGTTCTCGTCCTGGGTGGTGCCGCCGCGCTCGCCTTCACCCCGTGGGTGGGTGCGGCCGTCGTCGCGCTGCTGGTGATCGTCGTCGCGTCGTACACCAAGACCGTCCACGCCTACCCGGGTGGCGGCGGCGCCTACGCCGTCGCGAAGGACACGTTCGGCCAGGGCACCGCGCTCGTCGCGGCCAGCGCTCTGGTGGTCGACTACATCCTCACCGTCGCGGTGTCCGTGACGGCTGGCGTCGCGAACCTCGTCTCCGCCTTCCCCGCTCTCGACGCCTGGGTCGTCGAGCTGAGCGTCGGGCTCATCGTCCTGCTGACGGTCGTGAACCTGCGCGGGGTGAAGGAGTCCGGGCTGTCGTTCGCCCTGCCGACCTACCTGTTCATCGGCACCGTGCTGGTGATGCTGGGCGCGGCGGCCGTCCGCACGGTGATCGGGCAGCCGGTCGTCGCGGCGAGCTCCGGATACCCGGTCGAGACCACCGACGTCACCGGGCTCGCTGCCGTGTTCCTCCTCCTGCGCGCCTTCGCGTCCGGCTGCACCGCGCTGACCGGCGTGGAGGCCGTGAGCAACGGCGTCCCGTTCTTCCGGGCGCCGAAGGCACGGAACGCCTCCCTGACGCTGATCGCCATGGGCACCCTGGCCGTCGTGATGTTCGGCGGGGTCACGCTGCTCGCCGTCACCTCGGGCGTCCACATCGCCGAGAACCCCGCCGACCTCGGCCTTCCGCCGGGCACGGCCCAGCCCACCGTGATCGCGCAGCTCGGGGCCGCCGTGTTCGGCAGCGGCTCGCTCGGCTTCTACGCGCTGCAGATCTTCACCACCGCCGTGCTGGTCCTCGCGGCGAACACGGCCTTCAACAGCTTCCCGATCATGGCGTCCGTGCTCGGTCGCGACGGCTACCTGCCGCGGCAGTTCGGCCGACGCGGGGACCGACTGGTCTTCAGCAACGGCGTCGTCATGCTCGCCGCCGCGGCCGCGCTGCTCGTGGTCGCCTTCGACGCGAGCGTCACCCGCCTCGTGCAGCTGTACATCCTCGGCGTCTTCTTGTCGTTCACGATCTCGCAGGCCGGCATGGTCCGCCACTGGACACGGCTACTGCGCACAGCGACCACCCGGCGCGGAGCGATGCATCGCGACCGGATCATCAACGGACTCGGGGCATGTGTCACTGCGCTGGTCCTCGTGATCGTGGTCGTCACGAAGTTCAGCCACGGCGCCTGGCTGGTGATCATCGCCGTCCCGGCGTTCGTCGCGCTGATGGTGGCGATCCACCGGCACTACGAGCGGACCGACCAGCGTCAGGCGGCTCCCCCGGGCGGGGTGACCCTGCCGGCCCGCGTCCACGCCGTGGTCCTGGTCTCCCGGCTCAACGCCGCCGCGATGCAGGCGCTCGCGTTCGCGCGGGCCGCCCGGCCGTCGACCCTGGTCGGGCTGCACGTGCAGACGGACCGGTCGAACCCCGGCGACCTCGCCGCGGAGTGGGAGCGGCGCGCGATCCCCGTTCCCCTCGTCCTCGTCGACTCCCCGTTCCGCGACGTGACCGGGCCGGCGCTGGAGTACATCCAGCGGATGCACACCGAGCACCCCGGCGACCTGGTGGCGGTCTACCTCCCCGAGTACGTCGTCACCCACTGGTGGGAGGCGCTGCTGCACAACCAGAGCGCGATGCGGCTGAAGGCCCGGCTGCTGTTCATGCCCGGCGTCGTCACGACGAGCGTGCCGACGG
Source organism: Actinomycetales bacterium (assembly GCA_017849335.1). GTDB lineage: Bacteria > Actinomycetota > Actinomycetes > S36-B12 > S36-B12 > UBA10649. Next base: position 8,999 of record JAFIHP010000061.1, read on the forward strand.
TCCTCCGCCCGGCGCAGACCCGGGTCGATCGGCCGACGGAGCCACCGGTCGAGCAACCGGTGCGACACTGAGCACATGGACCTGCGCTTGGGTTCGCGGGACCGCTCGACGCGCGAGGCCGTGGCGGCCGCGGGGGTCGTGGTCGTCTGGCTGACGGTCCTCGCCTTCTCCCGCGGTGACACGATCGACCTCACGGCAGCGCTCCTGGTCGTGCTCGCCGAAGTGCTGGTGCTCGCCGTCCTCACCGGTCCCCTGCTGGCGGTGCTCCTCGCGCTCGTCGCGGCGGGCCTGGCGACCTGGTACCTCGTCCCGCCGTACCGCACGCTCGAGGTCGCCAACGCCGACAACGTCCTCGTCCTGGTGGTCTTCGCGCTCGTCGCGGCGGCGGCGAGCGCGCTGGTCGAGCTCGCCGGTCGCGCGCGCGAGCGTGCCGACACCGCTGACCAGCAGGCACTGCTCCTCGGAGACGTCGTGTCGGCGGACGAGGAGGCCGGCGTGGACGCGGCTCTCGACCGCGTGCGCCGAGGCCTCGGTCTGGACCGGGTCGAGCTCGTCGAGACCACGGGCCCGGGCCCGGAGCAGGTGCTCGCCGCCTCGGGATCTCCGGGCACCGGTCCCGCGGTGATCGCGGTCGAGCTACCCGACGGGTACCTCCTTCGCGGATTCGGTCCGGAGGTGTTCGCGCCGGACCCGGCATTCCTCGTTGCACTGGGGTCCGCGGCGGTGCGCTCGTACGAGCGGGACCTCCTGGCCGACGAGAGCCGGCGCGCAGAGGAGCTCGCCGCGATCGACCGCGCGCGGACGGCCCTGCTGGCCAGCGTCGGCCACGACCTGCGCACCCCGCTGACGACGGTGCGCATCGGCCTCGACTCCCTACGGTCGCCGCAGGCGGTGCTGTCGGATGCCGATCGGGCCGAGCTGCTGGATTCCATCGACGCGGCCACGTCGCGCCTCGACGACCTGATCACGAACCTGCTGGACATGAGCCGGCTGCAGGCCGGGACCGTCATCGCACGTGTCCGTCCGACCGTTCTGGCCGATGCCGTCGACCAGGCGCTCCTCGCGACGCCCTCGGACCGCGTGGTGGTGCAGCTGCCCGACGGCCTGCCTCCGGTGCTCGCGGACGCCGCGCTGCTCGAGCGGATCGTCGCCAACCTCGTGTCCAACGCGCTGCGCTACTCGCCGTCCGGATCTCCCGTCGAGGTCCGCGCCCGGCACGATGCGAGCACGGTCGTTCTGGAAGTCGCCGACCGCGGGCCGGGCATGCCGACCGCCGACCTGACCTCCGCGTTCACCGGCCTGCGGCACGTGGGAGAGCACGCCGACGGAGGGTCCGGTCTCGGCCTCGCGATCGTGCGGGGCTTCGCCGAGGCGATGAGCATGACGGCCGAGCTGCGTCCGCGCGCCGGCGGCGGCCTCGTCGCCCGTGTCGTGATCCCGCGATCCGCACCGGAGGCGAGCCGGTGACCACCCTGCTGCTCGTGGAGGACGACGAGGGCCTGCGCAAGGCGCTCGCCCTGACGCTGCGCGCGCGGGGCCATCAGGTCGCCGAGGCCGGGACGGGAGCGCAGGCGCTCGACCTGCTCGGCCGCAAGCGGGTGGAGGTCGTCATCTTGGACCTCGGGTTGCCCGATCTCGACGGGACCGAGGTGCTCCGCCGGCTACGCACGACCAGCGAGGTTCCGGTGATCGTGCTGTCGGCTCGCCGCGACGAGATCGACAAGGTGCGCGCCCTCGACGCCGGGGCGGACGACTACGTGAGCAAGCCGTTCGGCGTCGACGAGCTGCTGGCCCGGGTCCGCGCCGCCGTGCGCCGTACGTCGAACCGAGAGGGACGTGTGGTCCGGACCGACGACTTCACGGTCGATCTCGGTCGCAAGCAGGTCGTGCGGGTCGACGGAGCACCCGTGCACCTGACCCCCACGGAGTGGGGAGTGCTGGAGACCCTCGTCCGAGCGGACGGTCTCCTCGTCGCGACGGCGGACCTGCTGTCGGAAGTGTGGGGCCCGGGATACGAGTCTCAAGGCAACTACCTGCGCGTCTATGTCGGCCAGCTACGGCGCAAGCTCGAGCCGGATCCGGCGCACCCGCGCTACCTCATCACGTCCGCGGGGATGGGCTACCGGTTCGACGTCAGCGGGGCGTAGAGCGAACCCGACCGCCAGGGCTGTTTGTCCTGCCCTGCAAGGGTTCTCGTCCTCTGTCGCGAGTGCGTGTGTCAGTGGGGCCGGGTATCGTGTACGCATGTTCGATTCATCCGATCCCGGTGCCTGTGACGGTCCGGACGAGACGTGGGCGGATCGGGTATGTCCGTTCGACGATGACCAGGACGCTCCGCCGTTGCCGCAGGACGTGGAGTTCGTTCCTCCGTCGGCGGGTGAGTGGCTGGCGACGGCATGCGGTCAGGCGCCGGGAGTGGGGCAGCTGTCGAGCCTGGTTGATGTCGACGTGGCGGACCTGTCGGCGGACGATGCGATCACGGCGTTGCAGGAGGCGCAGCGCGCCGCGGCGTGGCTCGCGGGGTTCGAGACGCAGCTTCGCGCCCGGGTGACGGCGAAGGTCGTCGGCGAGGTGCAGGCGATCCTGGCCGCGGACGCGGTGGCGGGTCGGCCGCAGTACGTGGCGCCCGAGCAGGTCGCCTGGAGTGAGATCACGGCCGCGCTTCGTCTGTCTCCGGTGACCGGTGAGGCCCGGATCCTGGAGGCCGAGGAACTCACGACGACGTGGCGGCCGATGCTGGACGGGATGCTCGCGGGCACGATCACGATCGAGCATGCGCGGGCGATCGGCCGGCAGCTGCGGAACCTCCCCGGTTTTGGCAGTGCCGACCCGACTGAGCAGGCCGATTACGCGAAGCACTGCGCCGAGGTCCTCGCGAAGGTCGTTCCCTTCGCAAATACCCACACCCCCGGGGAGAGTGCCAAGAAGACCCGCGTGCTGGTGACGGCGATCGACCCGGCCGGGGCGAGGAAGCGGCGGCGTAGGGCCGCCGAGCTAGACCACGGCGTCTTCCTCAACCCGGTCGAGCCCGGAACGAGTGAGATCCGGGCCGTGATGCCGACCGCGCACGCCGA
>JAFIHP010000004.1 GCA_017849335.1 Actinomycetales bacterium
ACCAGACCACGTCGTACACGTTCAACGACACGACGCACGCTGCCGACCTGTTCGCCCTCAAGCAGCTCGGCAACATCTACACCCGCATCATGAACCCGACCCAGGCCGTGGGCGAGGGCCGGATCGCCGCGCTCGAAGGCGGCGTGGCCGCGCTGCTCGTCGCCAGTGGCCAGGCGGCCGAGACGCTGGCCATCCTGAACATCGCCGAGGCGGGCGACCACGTCGTCTCGAGCCCCCGCCTGTACGGCGGTACCTACAACCTGCTGCACTACACGCTGCCGAAGCTGGGCATCGAGACCACGTTCGTCGAGAACCCGGACGATCCGGAGTCCTGGCGGGCCGCCGTCCGGCCCAACACCAAGCTGTTCTTCGGCGAGTCGATCGCCAACCCGAAGAACGACGTCCTCGACATCGAGGCCGTGGCCCGGGTCGCGCACGAGGTCGGCGTCCCGCTGGTCATCGACAACACCGTCGCGACCCCGTACCTGATCAACCCGCTCGCGTGGGGCGCGGACGTCGTCGTCCACTCGGCGACGAAGTACCTCGGCGGCCACGGCACGGCGATCGCCGGCGCGATCGTCGACGGCGGCTCGTTCGACTACGCGCAGTACCCGGAGCGCTTCCCCAACTACAACCAGCCCGATCCGAGCTACCACGGCCTGGTCTACGCCCGCGACCTCGGCGTCGGCTCGGCGTTCGGCGCCAACCTGTCGTTCATCCTCAAGGCCCGTGTCCAGCTGCTGCGCGACCTGGGCCCGGCGGCGTCGCCGTTCAACGCGTTCCTCATCGCCCAGGGCATCGAGACGCTGTCCCTGCGCGTCGAGCGTCACGTCCAGAACGCGAAGGCCGTCGCCGAGTGGCTCAGCGGTCGCGACGAGGTGCTGTCGGTGAACTACGCGGGACTGCCGACGAGCCCGTGGTACGCGCTGGGGCAGAAGTACGCGCCCAAGGGCACCGGCGCCGTGCTGGCGTTCGAGATCGCCGGCGGTGTCGAGGCCGGCAAGAAGTTCGTCGAGGCGCTCGAGCTGCACAGCCATGTCGCGAACATCGGTGACGTGCGCAGCCTGGTGATCCACCCGGCGTCGACCACGCACTCGCAGCTGACCGAGGAGGAGCAGCTCGCGGCCGGCGTCACGCCCGGCCTGGTGCGCCTCGCCGTCGGCATCGAGAACATCGACGACATCCTGGCCGACCTCGAGTCCGGCTTCCGGGCGGCGAAGGCCTGACCCGACCGCATGCCCGACTACGGCCCCCTGTCCTACGACGGTCCCCCTCCCGCCAGCGCCGCCTGGCGGGAGGGGGACCTCGTCGGTGATCGTCGGTTCGCCGACCTGGGGGAGCTGCGCACCGAGCTCGGTGGCGTCCTGCCCGCCGTACGCGTCGCGTACGAGACGTGGGGCACGCTCAACGCCGACCGCAGCAACGCGGTGTACGTCTGCCACGCGCTGACGGGCGACTCCCACGTCACCGGTCCGGCCGGCCCCGGGCACCGCACGGCCGGCTGGTGGGACGGGCTGGTCGGTCCGGGAGCGGCGGTCGACACCGACGAGTGGTTCGTCGTCTGCGCGAACGTCCTCGGCGGCTGCCAGGGAACGACCGGACCGTCGTCGACCGCTCCCGACGGGCGTCCGTGGGGGAGTCGCTTCCCCACGGTGACGGTCGGTGACCTGGTGGAGGTCGAGCGGCGCCTGTCGGATCACCTGGGCATCGACACGTGGGCCCTCCTGCTCGGCCCGTCGCTGGGTGGCATGCGCGTCCTGGAGTGGATGGTCCGGTACCCCGATCGGGTCCGCGGCGGCCTCGTCCTGGGCTCGGCAGCGGCCGTCACGGCCGACGAGATCGGCACGCACCACGTCCAGCTCGCCGCGATCGCCGCGGACCCGAAGTTCCGCGGTGGCGACTACTACGACGCTGCGGACGGGGACGGCCCCCACGTCGGCATGGGCGTCGCCCGCCAGGTCGCGCACCTCACCTACCGCTGCGAGACCGAGCTGGACCTGCGCTTTGGCCGCGACCCGCAGGACGGCGAGGACCCGTACGACGGCGGACGCTTCGCCGTGGAGTCCTACCTGGACCACCACGCCGACAAGCTGTCCCGACGGTTCGACGCGAACACCTACGTCGCCCTGACCCGGGCGATGAGCCTGTTCGACCTCGGGCGCGGACGTGGCGGCGTCGCGGCCGCCCTGGCCACGATCACGGCCCCGCTCACGGTCGTCGGCATCGACAGCGACCGCCTGTTCCCCGTCCGGCTCCAGCAGCAGATCGTCGACCATGCCCCGGGGGCGGACGAGCTCCACTTGCTGGTCTCTCCCTACGGCCACGACGGCTTCCTCGTGGAGGACGAGCAGGTGGGTCGGTTCGTCGCCCACGCGCTCGGACGCGTGCGCGCCCCGCGCTAGCGACACCCTGGTTGTCCACAGGCCGGTCCGGGGCTGTCATCCCGGCCCGGTCCGGACGTAGCGTCCTGGCCGTGCGACGACTCCTGGTGCCGGCCGCCACGGCGATCCTCCTGGTCGCGGGTGTTCTCGGCACGGCCGGATCCGTCCGTGCCGCCGATGTCCATGGCGACGACGCCCGCGACGTCTACGTCGGCACCGGCGGCCTGATCCTCCCGGAGAGCGTCGACACTGACGTCCGCCGCCGTGTCGCCGGCTGCCCGGGCTGCTCGTGGCGGCTGACGTCGGTGTGCGTCGACCCGGGTCTGGGCGCATCGTTCGACGGGCGCGGCGGGTGCTCCGGCGTCGTGCACGGCTGCCCGCAGGATCGTCAGCTCCTTCGGGCGTGGTTCCGGCCGCCGAGCCAGCCGTGGCGGCCGGTCGACGTCGTCTGCCTGGGGGAGCCGGTCACCGTGGACCGCCTGGGTCGCGAGGTCGTGACGGAGCTCGAGGAGGGACTGCCGCCCCTGCGACCGACAGTCCTACCGGCACGGTCGGCGGTGACGCAGCTTCCGGTCGTGTTCGCCTCCGGCCAGCGCGCCGGCCCGCGAACCTGGACCATGACCTTGAGCGGGCGCACGGTGCAGGTCACGGCGCTGCCGGACTGGACCTGGACGTTCGGTGACGGGTCCACGTCCACCGGACCACGGGCCCTCCACGTGTACGGACGGGCCGGATCCCACCCGGTATCGATCGTCGCCCGCTGGTCGGCGACCTACGTCGTCGACGGCCTGGGACCCTTCGACGTGCCGGAGCTCGTCGTGCAGTCCGACCGGGTGGATGTCGCGGTCGGAGAGGGTCGCGCGGTCCTCGTTCCCCGATGAGATCGCCCTCGCGGGCGCTGGTGCGGGAATCCCGGGGGTTGGTGGCGACGTTGTGGCCCATGTCATGGCACAATGACGGGAATCTCGGCCCGTTTCCAAGCCCCAGGCTTGACACGGGCCATTGTCGTGGGTTCACGCGAGGAAGGCACCACCCCCTTGGCACAGTCAGCAGCGTCGGCGAAGAAGGCGACGAGCAGCACGACCACCACGAAGACCGAGGCCGCGACGGCTGCCGCCGTGAAGGCGGTGCCGGCCGCGAAGAAGGCGGCGCCTGCGGAGAAGGCCGGGCGGGCCGCGAAGGAGGCGGGTCGGGCGAAGAAGGCCGCGCCGGCCGAGAAGAAGGCGGCTCCGGCGAAGAAGGCCGCGCCGGCCAAGAAGGGCGCGGCGGACGAGGTGGTCGAGGTCCTCGAGACCGAGGACGGGCTGGTCGAGGTCACCGACCTGGACCAGGTCGACGAGGTCGCGGGCGAGGCGCTCGAGGAGGCGGCCGAGCTGGAGGCCGATCTCGAGGCGGACCTGGCGGAGGATCTGGCGGCGGTCGACGACGAGTCGACCGAGGGTGAGTCGGCCGAGGCCGAGAAGCCGGCCGAGGGCGAGGAGCAGGGCTTCGTCATCTCCGAGGTTGACGAGGACGACGCCCCGGTCCAGACCGTGATGGTCGCCGGCGCCACGGCGGACCCGGTCAAGGACTACCTCAAGCAGATCGGCAAGGTCTCACTGCTGAACGCCGAGCAGGAGGTCGAGCTGGCCAAGCGCATCGAGGCCGGCCTGTTCGCCGAGGAGATGCTCGGCGATGGCCGCAAGCTGGACAAGAAGACCCGCCTGGACCTGGAGTGGATCGCCACCGACGGCCGTCGGGCGAAGAACCACCTCCTGGAGGCGAACCTCCGCCTGGTCGTCTCGCTGGCCAAGCGCTACACCGGTCGCGGCATGCTCTTCCTGGACCTGATCCAGGAGGGCAACCTCGGCCTGATCCGCGCCGTGGAGAAGTTCGACTACACCAAGGGCTACAAGTTCTCGACGTAC
>JAFIHP010000005.1 GCA_017849335.1 Actinomycetales bacterium
GATCGCGAGCGCGACCAGGCCCGCCGCGGTCGCGGCGATCGCGGCCAGCACGAACACGTGCTGGAACGCCTGCTGCGACGGGTACGCGATGCCACCCACCGTCATCGTCACCGTCGTCAGCACCGCGGCGACGGCGGCGCTCGCGGTCGACGTGCCGACGCTGCGCAGCACCATGTTGAGGCCGTTCGCCGCGGCCGTCTCCGTGGCGGGGACCGCGCGCATGATCAGGATCGGCATGGCGGCGTAGGAGATCGCGGTGCCGGTCGAGACGACGATCGCGCCGAGGACGATCTGCCAGACCTCGGCCATGAGGAACACCCGCAGCAGGTAGCCCGCGGCGAGGGCCCCGGCGCCGACCATCAACGTGACCTTCGCGCCGAAGCGGCGGGTGATCGCGGCGGAGACCGGTGCCATGACGACCATCGTGAGCCCCGCTGGAAGCATGGCGAGTCCGGCCGTGGTGACGGCCAGGCCGAAGCCGTAGCCGGTCGACGTGGGGATCTGCAGCAGCTCGGTGGTCGTGAGCATGTTGCAGTACATGGCGAAGCCGGCGAGGAACGAGGCGATGTTCGTCAGGAGCACCGGCCGACGGGCCGACGTCCGGACGTCGACGAGGGGCTGCCGGACGCGCAGCTCCCACGGCAGCCAGACGGCCAGCAGGGCGGCGGCGGCCGAGAAGCACAGCAGCGTGCGCTCGTTCGCCCAGCCCCACGTGCCCCCCTTCGTGATGCCCAGCAGCAGGCCGACGAGGACTCCCGACAGCAGGAGCGCGCCGACGATGTCGAAGGTTCCGCCGCTGCGCAGCCGGGACTCGGGGATCACGACCCGCACGGCGACCGCGACGATGGCGCCGAGCGCCGCCGAGATCCAGAACAGGGCGTGCCACCCGAGATGCTCGTAGACGAACCCCGAGAGCGGCAGCCCCACGGCAGCCCCGACGCCGAGGGTGGCGCTGACGAGCGCAACGGCCGAGCCGAGGCGCTCGCGGGGGATCTCGTCGCGCATGATGCTGATGGCGATCGGGATCAGCGCCATGCCGAACCCCTGGAGGGCGCGGGCGGTGATCAGCACGCCCAGGGACGAGCTCAGCGCGGCGATGACGCTGCCGAGGGTCATCGCGGCGAGGCTGGCCAGCATCATGCGTCGCTTGCCGTACATGTCGGCCAGGCGGGACAGGCTGGGGGTGGCGACCGCGCCCGCGAGCAAGGTCGCCGTGACAAGCCAGGAGGCGTCCTCCGGGCTCACCCCGACCAGCCGGGGCAGCTCGGGGATCAGGGGGACCAGCAGGGTCTGCATGACCGCGACGACCAGGCCCGCGGTCGACAGCACGCCCACGACCAGACCGGTCGGCATCCGGCCGCTGGTCCCGACGACGGCGGGACGCGGCGCCGCGGGACCGGCGACGGTGGCAGGCGCTGCGCTCACGGACCCTCCTAGGGTGAACGATTGTTCACCCTAGGTGACGTGATCGATCTGGCCAAGTCCCGGGGTGCCGCCGAGTTGACAGGACCTGCTGTCGTACCGTCAGACTCCGCCGGGCGAGTGCCGACCGGGTCGGTTCGGAACGGCTCTCGCATGAGCACGGAATGAGGATTCGTGGCGGACACAACCCTGGTGATCGTCGAGTCGCCGGCCAAGGCGAAGAAGATCGCCGGCTATCTCGGGCCTGACTACACGGTCATGGCCTCGGTCGGCCATGTCCGCGACCTGGCCTCCAAGGCGTCCGAGCTGCCGGAGTCGCTCCGCAAGGAGCCGTGGGCCAAGCTCGCCGTCGACGTGGACGACCGGTTCCAGGCGTACTACGTCGTGCACGAGTCCAAGAAGAAGACGATCGCCGACCTGAAGCGGGCCCTGAAGGACGCTGACGAGCTCCTGCTCGCGACGGACGAGGACCGCGAGGGCGAGGCCATCTCCTGGCACCTCATGGAGGTGCTGCGCCCCAAGGTGCCCGTCAAGCGCATGGTCTTCAACGAGATCACCCCGGAGGCCATCCGCGAGGCCGTCGCGAACCCGCGTGACCTCGACATGCAACGGGTCGAGGCCCAGGAGACCCGGCGCATCGTCGACCGGCTCTACGGCTACCCGGTCTCCGAGGTGCTGTGGAAGAAGATCGGGCGCGAGGCGAAGTCGGCGGGGCGCGTCCAGTCGGTCGCGGTCCGGCTGGTCGTCGACCGCGAGCGTGAGCGCATCGCGTTCGTCACCGCCTCCTACTGGGATCTCACGGGCCAGTTCGTCGCCGATGCGGGCTCGTTCGACGCCCGCCTGACCGGCGTCGACGGCGTGCGCGTCGCCACGGGCAACGACTTCGACCAGTCCGGCCAGCTGCGCAAGGGCGCCGTCGTGCTGCTGGACGAGGCGCGGGCGACGTCGCTCGCCGAGCAACTGTCCGGAGTCTCGTTCACCGTGCGGTCCGTCGTCGAGAAGCCGGGGCAGCGCCAGCCCAAGGCGCCGTTCATCACCTCGACGCTGCAGCAGGAGGCGTCGAACCGCCTGCGGTGGGGCAGCCAGCGGACGATGCGCGTCGCGCAGAGCCTGTACGAGAACGGCTACATCACCTACATGCGTACCGACTCGGTCAACCTGTCCGAGCAGGCGGTGAGCGCGGCTCGCTCGCAGGCGGCGCAGCTCTACGGCGAGCAGTACGTCGCCGCGGCGCCGCGCACCTACGCGAGCAAGGTGAAGAACGCCCAGGAGGCGCACGAGGCGATCCGGCCCGCCGGCGACGTCTTCCGCACGCCCGGCGAGGTGTCGGCCGAGCTCAACGCCGACGAGTTCGCACTGTACGACCTCATCTGGAAGCGCACCGTCGCCTCGCAGATGGCCAACGCGCAGGTCGCGACCACGACGGTCAAGCTCGGCGCGGTCGCTGCCGACGGCACCGACGCCGAGTTCACGGCGTCGGGCACCGTCGTGGTGTTCGCCGGCTTCTACGCGGCCCTGAAGGACATCGTCGACGCCGATGCGGCCGACGACGACAGCCGCGAACGGGAGCTGCCGCGGCTCGGCGAGGGCGACGCGGTCGTCGGCGAGCGGGTCACGGCGGACGGGCACGCCACGACGCCGCCGTCGCGCTACACCGAGGCCAAGCTCGTCGCCAAGCTCGAGGAACTCGGCATCGGCCGACCCTCCACCTACGCCTCGATCATGAGCACGATCGTCGACCGCGGCTACGTGTGGAAGAAGGGCTCCGCTCTCGTCCCGTCGTTCACCGCGTTCGCGGTCGTGCGGCTCCTGGAGGAGCACTTCACGGCGCTCATCGACTACCAGTTCACCGCGAACATGGAGGAGATCCTCGACCTCATCTCCGTCGGCCAGGCGGACAAGGTCGCCCAGCTCGAGGCGTTCTGGCGCGGGGGCCACGCGGTCGGCGGAGCGGACTTCCCCGGCGTCAAGCCGCTGACGGAGGACCTCGGCGCCATCGACGCCCGTGGCATCGCGACGTTCCCGATCCCCGGCTCGGACGCCGCGCTGCGCGTCGGGCGGTACGGCGCGTACGTCGAGCGCGGGGAGGAGCGGGCCAACGTCCCGGTCGACCTCGCGCCGGACGAGCTGACCGCGCAGAAGGCGGAGCAGCTCCTGGCGGAGCCGTCGGGCGACCGCGCCCTCGGGACCGACCCGGCCACCGGCCTCGAGGTGGTCGCGAAGTCCGGGCGCTACGGCCCGTACGTGACTGAGGTGCTGCCGGAGGGGTCGCCCAAGTCCGCCAAGCCGCGCACCGCCTCGCTGTTCTCGTCGATGAGCCTGTCGACGATCACGCTCGACGACGCGCTGCGGTTGCTGTCGCTGCCCCGCGTCGTCGGGACCGACCCGGCCGACGGCGTGCAGATCCTGGCGCAGAACGGCCGGTACGGCCCGTACCTGACGAAGGACAAGGACTCGCGGTCGCTGGGCAGCGAGGACGAGATCTTCACCGTCACGCTGGAGCAGGCCCTCGCCCTCTTCGCCCAGCCCAAGCAGCGCCGCGGCCGCGGCCAGGCACGCCCTCCGCTGCGCGAGGTGGGGACCGACCCGACGACCGGCCTGGCGATCGTCATCAAGGACGGCAGCTGGGGTCCGTACGTGACGGACGGCGTCACGAACGCCTCGCTGCGCACGGCGGACGACCCGGCGACGCTGTCCGTCGAGCGCGCGAGCGACCTGCTGTCCGAGCGTCGTGCCAAGGAGGCGCTGGAGGGTCCGTCGCCGAAGAAGGCCGCCAAGCGTGCGGTCAAGAAGGCGCCGGCGAAGCGGGCCGCGGCCACCAAGACGCCGGCGCGGTCGAAGGCCGTCGCCGCGCGATGAGCGGGTCGTCGCCCGGCTACTTCGTCGCGTTCGAGGGCGGCGAGGGGGCGGGTAAGTCGACGCAGGAACGACTGCTCGCCGAGACCCTCGTTGCTGCCGGCCACGACGTGGTGCGGACGCGCGAGCCCGGCGGTACGCCGGCCGCGGAGGCGATGCGCCACGTCGTGCTCTCGCCGGAGTTCGCCGGTCTCGACGACCGGGCCGAGGCGCTCCTCTACGCCGCGGCGCGCGGTGAGCACGTCGCCCGGGTCGTCCGACCCGCGCTCTCGCGCGGGGCGGTGGTCGTGTGCGACCGCTACCTCGACTCGTCGGTCGCGTACCAGGGCTACGGCCGCGGTCTGGGACCCGACCGCATCCGCGACCTCAGCCTGTGGGCGACCGGGGGGCTGCTGCCGGACCTGTCCGTGCTGCTGGACGTCGACCCGAGACAGGGGCTGGCCCGGTTCGCGCCGCGCGACCGGCGCGAGGCGGAGCCGGGGGAGGTCCACGACCGGGTGCGCGCCGGCTTCCGGGAGGTCGCCGCGGCGAACCCCGACCGCTACCTGGTGCTCGACGCGGCTCTTCCGGTGGGGGAGATCGCCGACCGGATCGCTGACCGCGTCCTCGCCGACCTGCGAGACCGGGCGTGACGCCGCCGATCTGGTCCCGGCTGGTGGGCCAGGACGCGGTCGTCGCCGAGCTGTCGCACGCGGTCGCGGACGCGGAGCGGATCCGGCACGGGGAGCACGGACCGGCCATGACCCACGCCTGGCTGATCACGGGGCCGCCCGGGTCGGGCCGGTCGACCGCTGCGGTGTCGTTCGCGACCGCGCTGGTCTGCCCGGAGGACGGCTGCGGCGTGTGTGACGTGTGCCGGACCGCCCCGGGCGGCGGGCATCCCGACGTCGACGTGGTCGCCACCGACACGCTGAGCTACAAGACCGACGACGCCCGTGACCTCGTCCTCCGCTCGACGATGGCGCCGATCGCGGGGCCGTGGCACGTCATCGTCGTCGAGGACGCCGACCGGCTGACCGACCAGGCGGTCAACGTCCTCCTCAAGTCGCTGGAGGAGCCGCCGCCGCACACCGTGTGGGTCCTGTGCGCGCCGAGCGTCGAGGACGTGCTGCCGACGATCGTCTCCCGGACGCGACATGTTCCCCTGCGCACGCCGTCCACCGCCGACGTCGCAGCGCTGCTGGTCGAGGCCGACGGGGTCGACGAGGCGATGGCGGTGTTCGCCGCGCGCGCGTCGCAGGGGCACATCGGCCGGGCACGGGCGCTCGCCCGCGACGAGCACGTGCGGGCGCGCCGCCAGGAGGTCCTCGCGGTACCGGGCCAGCTGACCGACGTCCCCTCGTGCTTCACCGCCGCGGCCGCGCTGCTGGCGGCGGCGACCGAGGACGCCCGCGCCATTACCGACGCGCTGGACGCGGCGGAGGACGCGGACCTCGCGTCGGAGTACGGCGACGGTGCCACGGGAGTCACCGCGTCGCGGATGAAGCGGCTCATGGCCTCCGCGACGAAGGACCTCGCAGCGCGGCAGAAGACCCGGCGCACGCGGACCGTGCGCGACCAGGTCGACCGCGCGCTCGTCGATCTCATGGGCCTGTACCGCGACGTCCTCGTGCTCCAGGTCGACGGGACGGTCGAGCTGGTCAACGACCAGATGCGCCCACAGCTCGCCGCCCTGGCAGCGCGCAGCACCGCCAACGACACCGGTCGGCGGCTGCGAGCGCTGTCGTACTGCCGGGCGCAGATCGAGGCGAACGTGACCCCGCAGGTCGCCCTGGAGTCGCTCATGGTCGAGCTCAAGGATCCGTGGATCCGGGTCGCATGAGAGCGGGGCGACCGTCAGCCGCCGATGCCGCCGGAGAGGACCGAGGACAGGCCGCCGTCGGTCGCGCTCGACGAGTCGGCCGTCGTGGTGCCCAGGTGGTCCCACGCCGCGGCCCCTGCGAAGCCGACGCCTCCGGCGACGATCATGATCGCCGCCGACAGCCCCGCGATGCGCAGCATCGCCCGCCTGCTGCGCGTCGGCCCGGTGTGCGTGTGGGTGCTCCTCGTCACGGTCGTGGTCATGTCGGCACCGTCCTCTCGTCGAGACGACGATGGCAGCGCGGGCTGCCAGGAGCCCGTCACCGGGTGGTGAGCGTCCTGCGGATCCCCTGGGAGTTCGCGTGCGCTGGCGGGCCGGCATGAGCGTCCCGGCCGGGGAGTTCGGCAGCTGGCTCGCGGGCATGCGCGCGGCGCTGGCCGGCGAGTCCGACTCCGACGTCCCGTGCGGGACGTGCACGGCGTGCTGCCGGTCCCGGCAGTTCGTGCACGTCGAGCCCGGCGACGAGCGGGCGCTGGCCGTGATCCCGCCGGAGCTGCTGTTCCCGGCTCCCGGTCTGCCGGCCGGCCACTACGTCATGGGGTACGACCAGGACGGCGCGTGCCCGATGCTGGTGGACGACGCGTGCACGATCTACGCGGACCGCCCGCGCACGTGCCGGGTGTTCGACTGTCGGCTCTTCGCGGCACTCGGTCGCGTCAACGAGGACACGCCGTTGATCGCGCAACGCATCCGGTCCTGGGAGTTCAGCTACGCCGACGAGGCGACGCGTGAGCAGGCAGACGAGATCCGCGCGGCCGGCCGCCTCGACCCGTGACCGCCGAGTGCGTCAGGCCGTGACGAGCTCGGCCGCCTCGACCTCGACCGCCTCGGCCGGAGCGGACGTGCGGATGAGGTGGTCGAACGCCGACAGTGAGGCGGTCGCGCCGGCGCCGAGCGCGATGACGATCTGCTTGAACGGCGTCGTCGTGCAGTCGCCCGCCGCGAAGACTCCCGGGACCGACGTCCGCGCGTGGTCGTCGACGACGATCTCGCCGCGACCGGACAGCTCGACGGCACCGCGCAGCCACTCCGTGTTGGGCAGCAGCCCGATCTGGACGAAGACCCCGTCGAGGTCGACCTGCCGGTGCTCTCCGGTGACGCGGTCGTCGTAGGACAGGCCGGTCACCTTGGCGCCGTCGCCGAGGACCTCCGTCGTCAGCGCGCTCACGACGACGTCGACGTTGGGCAGGCTGCGCAGCTTGCGCTGCAGGACCTCGTCCGCACGCAGCTGCGCGTCGAACTCCAGCAACGTGACGTGGCCGACGACGCCGGCCAGGTCGATCGCGGCCTCGACGCCGGAGTTGCCGCCGCCGATCACCGCGACCCGCTTGCCCTTGAAGAGCGGCCCGTCGCAGTGGGGGCAGAACGTGACGCCCTTGTTGCGGTACTGCTCCTCCCCCGGCACGCCCATCGTGCGCCAGCGCGCCCCGGTGGACAGGACGACCGTGCGCGACCGGAGGACGGCGCCGTTGGCCAGCCGGACGCCGATGAGACCGTCGGTGCCGGCCGGTTCGAGGGCGGTGGCCTCCTGCAGGTGCATGACGTCGACGTCGTACTCCAGGACGTGCTGCTCCAGCGCCGTGGCGAGCTTGGGCCCCTCGGTGTACGGGACGGAGATCAGGTTCTCGATCGCCATGGTGTCCAGGACCTGTCCCCCGAACCGCTCGGTCGCGATGCCGGTGCGGATCCCCTTGCGCGCGGAGTAGATCGCGGCTGCGGCGCCGGCGGGACCGCCGCCGACGACGAGGACGTCGAACGGGTCCTTCTCGGCGATGGCCGCGGCACGGCGCTCGACCGCGCCGGTGTCGAGCTTCGCGACGATCTGCTCGATCGTCATGCGCCCGGAACCGAAGAGCTCGCCGTTGAGGTAGACCGTCGGGACCGCGAGCACCTGCCGGTCCTCGACCTCGGCCTGGTTGAGCGCACCGTCGATCGCGACGTGCGTGATGCCCGGGTTCAGGACGCTCATCGCGTTCAGCGCCTGCACGACGTCGGGGCAGTTCTGGCAGGTCAGCGACATGTAGGTCTCGAAGTGCAGGTCGCCCTCGAGCGATCGCACCTGGGCGATGGTCTCGTCGTCCGCCTTCACCGGGTGGCCGCCGACCTGGAGGAGTGCGAGCACGTACGACGTGAACTCGTGGCCCATGGGGATGCCCGCGAACTCGACGGCGACGTCGGTTCCGAGGCGCTCGATGCGGAACGACGGCCGGCGGACGGCGTCGTCGGCGCGACGAACGGTGACGCGCTCGGACAGGGCGGCCGTCTCCTCCAGCAGCGACCACAGCTCCGCGGACTTGGGGCTGTCGTCGAGCGAGGCGACGAGCTCGACCGGCTCCTTGACGTTGGCGAGGTAGCCGGAGAGGGTGGTGGTGGTGGCGTCGTCGAGCATGGGTTCCTCCGGGTGGTTCAGCGTGCCGTGCTGCGTCCTGTGGTGCGGTGCGTGCGGCGGGACCGGTGCGGACCGGTCCCGCCGCCCACCGCGGGTGTGCAGGTCGTCAGATCTTGCCGACGAGGTCGATCGACGGGGCGAGGTCGAGTCGCCTTCCTCCCACTTGGCCGGGCAGACCTCGCCCGGGTGGTTGCGCACGTACTGCGCGGCCTTCACCTTGCGCAGCAGCTCGGCGGCGTTGCGGCCGACGCCCTCCGGGGTGATCTCCAGGTACTGGATGACACCGTCGGGGTCGACGAGGAAGGTGCCCCGGTCGGCCAGGCCGACGCCCTCGCGCAGGTTGTCGAAGTTCGTCGTGATGGTCCACGACGGGTCGCCGACGAGGTAGTACTCGATCTTCCCGATGGTGTCGGAGGCATCGGCCCACGCCTTGTGCACGTGGTGGGTGTCGGTCGAGACGCCGTAGATCTCGACACCGAGCTTCTTGAACTCCGCGTAGAGGTCGGCCATGTC
The DNA here is from genome assembly GCA_017849335.1 of Actinomycetales bacterium. Taxonomy (GTDB): domain Bacteria; phylum Actinomycetota; class Actinomycetes; order S36-B12; family S36-B12; genus UBA10649. Next base: position 9,042 of record JAFIHP010000005.1, read on the forward strand.
GCCGAGCTCGGTCGGGCAGACGAAGGTGAAGTCGGCGGGGTAGAAGAAGAAGATCGACCACTGACCCTTCAGGTCGGCGTCGCTGACCGTGACGTAGTCCTTCTCGCCCTTCTTGTAGGCCGTGGCCGTGAAGGGCTTGATCGTGGTGTTCAGGATGGACATTCCGCTCCTCGCAGTGGTTCGTCGTGGTCGTGAAGGTTCGTGTTCACGGAGGGTCGTACGGTCGAGCCGCCGACCCGCCGGATCTACAGTAGGTTCCCGAGTTGTATAACTCAAATCAAAGTTCTTGGTAGAATCAATAGGAACTCCCTATTCATCGGCTGTTCACGCGGAGGTCCGATGCGATCCACCCCCACCGTGGCGCAGCTGCGGGCGTTTGTCGCGGTGGCGCAGCTGCGCCACTTCGGCGACGCCGCCGCCGCGCTCGGTGTCTCGCAGCCCACGCTGAGCCAGTCCCTGGCCGCGATGGAGGCCTCGCTCGGCGTCCACCTGGTCGAGCGCAGCTCCCGGCGCGTCCTCGTCACGCCCGACGGTGAGCGGCTGCTCCCGATGGCCCAGGCGGCGGTCGACGCGGTCGAGGCGTTCCGCGTCGCTGCCCTTCCGCGCACGTGGCTGGCCGGGCCGCTGCACGTCGGTGTCATCCCGACGATCGCGCCCTACCTGCTGCCGGCCCTGCTGCCCGCCGTCCACGCCGCCGCTCCGGAGCTCCAGCTCCATGTGCACGAGGAGCAGACCCGTGCCCTGCTGGACGCGCTCGCCTCCGGGGACGTCGACGTCGCGGTGCTCGCC
>JAFIHP010000062.1 GCA_017849335.1 Actinomycetales bacterium
CGCCTGCCGTTTGAGGGAGACGCTTTCGGCGATGTCCCCGGTCGTGTACTCCTTGCGAGGGTCCATCGCCTGCCAGGGCACGAGGACCGCCGCGATCGACGCGGCGAGGTCCGACCAGGTTGCGGCCTGGACCGTCGGCCGTGCGGCGGTCAGCGCGTCGACGTACGCCTGGCGGCAGGTGGCATCCGCGACGCAGGAGGTGAACAGGCGGCCGCGCCCGGCGTGTCCGAAGGGAAGCGGGTTCGTAGACCAGGTCTGGTCGGTCCCGCTGGGGATCTCGGTGAAACGCCCGCTGCTGTCGCTGTGGAGGTAGTAGTTGTTCGGCCCGCCGCCGCTGTAGCTGTCCCAGTGGCTGGCGATGTGCTCGGCGGCCCAGACGCGCACGATGGCGGCAAGGTCGATCCGGGGAGACACCGCGGCGAGCCAGCCCGCCGACGCCGTGTCGGCGGCGGCGATCAAGGCCAGCAGGTCGGCCGTGTCCGCGCTGGGTCCGGCCTCGGTCTCGAACAGGTCCAAGGACCCGGGGGAGATGTCGGTTCCGGGCTGCGACGCCTCGTAGACGTGGAGGGTGGACGGGAACCGCGAGGCGGCGAAGTCCTCGTTGACGGTCTCGACGTTGGCGTACAGGCCGTACGCCGCGCCGTTGATCCGCACGAACGCGTAGCCGACGCGTGCCGACGGCACCCCGAGATCGGAGAACACCCGCGCGGAGACCGCCTCGGCGATCATCGAGCGGTCCTGGACCATGTTGTTCAGCGTCAGGCCGCGCAGGCCGGACAGCCGCTGGCCGGACACCGAGTGGTTGACCTTCACCTTCAATGCGGCCTTGCCGTCGAGGGTGCGGAAGCTCGTGCTCCCCTTGAGGCGTACGCCAACGGCGAGCGTGACCGGCTCGCCGCCCGACGGGGTGACGGTCATGGTGGCGTCGACGTAGGAGGTGGGCCACGCCGCCAGCGAGGTCAGGCCCGCCGGGCTGATGGCGAAGTCGATCTCGTTCACCGCCAGCGGGTCGTACAGCCATGCCGGGTCGGCCGGGAGGCTCGCGCCGTCGTCCGGCGTCGGCTGGTTCGCCGCGCCGACGGTCGGCATGGTCCAGGTCCAGTCGCCGGTCCCGTCCGGCAGTCGTCCGTACGTCAGGGAGGGATCGGCGGCGTTGTCGGGCAACACCACGTCGTCGACGGCCGAAGCCGTCGAGTCGGCGAGCCGGATGGTGTCGTCACCGCACGAGATGCCGAACGGGAAGCCGCCGATCGCCTTCTCCACGACCAGGTGTGCCCCGGGTGCGAGGCTCGTGCCGGACGCGAACAGGTAGCGGTGGGTCGCGTCCGTGCTGCTGAGGACCTTGTCGGTCAGCAGCCAGCCGGACAGGTCCGCGGCCGCGTCGCCGGTGTTGGCGAGCTCGACCTGGTCCGTGCCTTCGCAGGCGATCTCGTTGAGCACCACGTGGGCCGTGGCTGCGGTGGCGGGCGGAGCGGCGACCAGGGTCGAAGCGATCGCCGCGATCGTCGCTGCTGTCATGACAAGCCGGATGCTGGTCTTGCGCATGGCGCCTCCCCGACGTGGTGGCGCGCGAGCCTAGCCGTACCTCTTCGCCGCCCTTGAGGTTGGTGGCGGTTCACGGGGCACGGAACAGCCAGCAACCTCAACACCGGCGGGGTCAGGGGTCGGGGCGCGGGTGGAGTTGTCCACAGGTGGGGCTCGGGGCGTGGCGTGGGTGGGGTGGTGCTGCTTACCGTCCGCGGGTGAGCGTGGTGGATGTGTCGGGGGTGGTCGAGCGGCGGGTTCGTGACGCGGTTCGGGATCGGGGGATCGATCCGTTGCGGGAGCCGGCGGCGGTGCGGGCGATCGTGGACGACGCGTTGGCGGGGCTGGTCGCGGACTGGGCGGGCGGGTCCGGTGACGTGGTGGATCCGGTGGACGTGGCGCAGCGGGCGTTCGACGCGGTGGCGGGTTTCGGTCCGCTGCAACGGCTTTTGGACGATCCGCGGGTCGAGGAGGTCTGGATCAACGCTCCGGACCGGGTGTTCTGCGCGCGTGACGGTGTCAGTGAGCTGACGTCGATCGTTCTGGATGCGCGGCAGGTGCGGGACCTGGTGGAGCGGATGCTGCGGGTGTCGGGGCGTCGGCTGGACCTGTCGAGTCCGTTCGTGGATGCGATGCTGCCGGACGGCAGCCGGCTGCACGTGGTGATCCCGGACGTGACGCGCGAGCACTGGTCGGTGAACATCCGCCGGTTCGTGGTGCGGGCGCGGTCGATCCGGGAGCTGGCGGCGCTCGGGGCGATCACGGTGGAGGCGGCGGCGTTCCTGGAGGCGGCTGTGGTCAGCGGCCTGAACATCATCGTCGCCGGATCCACCCAGGCCGGGAAGACGACAGTGCTGAACGCGCTGCTCGGCTGCGTGCCGGCGCACGAGCGCATCGTCGCGTGCGAGGAGGTGTTCGAGGTCCGCCTCGACCACTCGGACTCGGTCAGCCTGCAGACGCGAGACGCCGGCGTCGAGGGTCGGGGCGCGATCACGTTGCGGCGGCTGGTCCGCGAGGCGTTGCGCATGCGCCCGACTCGACTCGTCGTCGGCGAGGTCCGCGGCGAGGAGTCGCTCGATTTGCTCGTCGCGATGAACAGCGGGCTGCCCGCCATGGCGACGATCCACGCCAACAGCGCCCGGGAGGCGGTGACGAAGCTGTGCACGCTGCCGCTGCTCGCCGGTCCCAACATCGCCGCGGCCTTCGTCGTGCCGACCGTGGCCGCGAGCGTCGATGTCGTCGTCCACCTCGCCCTCGGAGCGGACGGTCGGCGCAGCGTGCGAGAGATCGCTGCCGTCACCGGCCGGGTGGAGGCCGGAGTCATCGCGCTCTCCTCGCTCTACGCCGATGCCGGCAACGGCCTGCAGCGTGCCGACGGCTATCCGCCGCACGCGGAGCGGTTCGCGCGCAACGGGTTCGACCTTCCGACGCTCCTGGAGCGGCGATGAGCCCCGCCGGCGCCGTCGTCGGCGCGCTCGCCGGCGTGGGCCTGCTGCTCCTCGTGCTGGCGTGGGCGTCGCCCCGGCGCCCGCCCCGTTCGCGCAGCGCTGGCCGCGGCGCCGGGCGGCAGGCCGCCGTCGCTGTTCTCGGCGGCGTCGTGGCCGCCATGCTCACCCTCGCCGTCACGGCACTGCCCGTCGCGGCACTGCTCGCGGGCGCCGCTGCCGCAGCGCTCCCGACCGTCGTCCGCCGTCACCGCGCGAGCGTGATGCAGCGCGAGCTGCGCGGGGCCTGGCCGGACGCGGTCGACGGTCTGCTGTCGTCGGTCCGCGCCGGGATGTCGCTGCCCGAGTCCGTCGCCGCGCTGGGGCTCAGCGGACCGCCGCCGCTGCGAACTACGTTCGCCCGCTTCGCCGACGACCATCGCGTGACGGGAGCGTTCGACGCGGCGCTCGACCGCCTGCAGGACGACCTCGCCGACCCCGTCGCCGACCGCGTGTGCGCGGCCCTGCGCCTGGCGCGCGAGGTCGGGGGAGCAGACCTCGGTGCCGTGCTCACGGCGCTCTCGGCGATGCTGCGGGAAGACGGACGCATCCGGCGCGAGGTCCTCGCCCGGCAGAGCTGGACCGTCAGCGCCGCGCGGCTCGCGGTTGCCGCCCCCTGGCTGACGCTCGCCCTGCTGTGCACCCGGCCGGAAGCGGTGCGCGCCTACTCCACCCCCGCCGGGACCGTGGTCCTGGCCGTCGCCGCGGCGCTGTCGATCGCGGCCTACGTCGCGATGAAGCGCATCGGCCGACTCCCGGCAGACGAACGGATGGCACCGTGAGCCGCGCGGCGACCGGCGCGCTCCTCGGGCTCGCGTTCGCGGCGGCCGCTCTCCTGCTCGTCCGGTTCGCGGGCGCGTACCGGCGGCCGACGCTCGTCGACCGCATCGGTCCGTATGTCGGACCCCTGCGCGCGGCGCCCGCCCCGGCGCCGCGCTCGGCTTCGCCGGCGGTACCCGTCGTCGACCTCGGCGCCTGGCTGCGGCGACGCAGCCGGGACCTGCCGCAGCGGCTCGCCCGCGCCGGCCAGACGGTCGATGTCACCTCCTACCGGCTCGACCAGCTCGCGTGGGCGGGCGTCGGCGGATGCTTCGGCGCGTTGCTCGGTCTCGTGCTGGCGCTGCGCGGGTCGGCGCCGGCCGGGATCGTGGTCCTGGGAGCGCTCGGAGCGGCCGCCGGTGCCGTGGGCCGCGACGTCGCCCTGTCCCGGCAGGCACGGCGTCGGCGGGAGGCGATCGAGGCCAGCCTGCCGACGCTGGCCGACCTCGTCGCCCTCGCGGTCACGTCCGGTGCCGGGCCCGTGTCGGCGCTCGACCGGGCGGCCGCCGCGATGTCCGGCCCGCTCGCCGACGAGGTGCGGGCGTGCGTCGACGACATCCGCAGCGGCACCCCTGCCGAGCCCGCCCTGCACGCGCTGTCGGCCCGGGTCGATCTCGCTGCCGTGGGACGGCTGGTCGACGCGCTCCTGCTCTCCGTCGAACGCGGGTCCCCGCTTGCTGACGTCGCCCGTGCGCACGCGGCCGACGTGCGCGCCGACGAGAGGCGACGGTTGCTGGAGCTCGCCGGGCGCAAGGACGTCCTGATGCTCGTGCCGATCGTGCTGCTGGTCCTCCCGAGCGTCGTGATCGTGGCGGCCTTCCCCGGGATCGCGGCGCTGCGCCTGGTGGTCCCGTGATCTCCCCGCCTGCTGTCGTCCTGTTCCGAACCTGCGAAGGAGAACCAGATGAGATCGCTGACGTCGAGGCTGCGCGCACGGCTGGCCGCAGACCGTGGCGACGTGCCCGGGTGGGTGCTGATCGCCGTCATGACGGCCGGCCTCGTGTCGGCGCTGTGGCTCGTCGCGGACGAGCAGCTCACGGCGATCCTCCAGCGCGCGCTCGGCGCGGTGACCCAGCCCTGACGCGATCGTCCGGCGAGCGCGGAAGCGCGGTGGTCGACGCGGTCCTCGTGCTGCCGCTGCTCGTGCTCGTCGCCGCGGCCGTCATCCAGGTCGCCGTCGTCGTGCACGTGCGGGCCGCACTGGTCTCGGCCGCGGCCGAGGGGGCTCGCGCGTCGGCGCTGTCCGGGGCTTCGGCCGGGGCGGCCGAGCGACGGGTGCAGTCGCTCGTCGCCGGCACGATCGCGGGAGCGACGGTCCGGGACGTCGACACCCGGATGTCGACCCTCGACGGCCTGCCGGTCGTCGAGGTCCGCATCGAGGCGACGCTGCCGCTCCTCGGCCTGCTCGGGCCGGCGGTGCTGGAGGTCGACGGCCACGCGCTGCGCGAGGGCTGGTCGTGAGCCGACGCGACGACCGTGGATCGGCGGTCCTGGAGTTCCTCGCGGTCGTCGTCGCGCTGCTTGTCCCGATCACGTACGTCGTGACGTGCGTCGCGGCGGTCGAGTCGGCGGCTTACGCCACCTCCCAGGCCGTCCGCGAGGCCGGACGCGCCTTCGTCACCGCGGGAGGTGCGTCGCAGGGACGAGTCCGTGCCCTCGCCGCCGCCCGGCTCGCCTTCGTCGACCACGGGCTCGAACTGCCGCCCGGGGCGTTGCGCGTCCAGTGCGTCGACGGGCCGTGCCTGACTCCCGGATCCGCCGTCGTCGTCGCCCTCGACTGGTCGCTCCCGCTGCCCTGGCTGCCGGCCAGCATCTCGGACGGGGCGCCGGTGGCCGTTCCCGTCCGTGCCACCCACCGGCTACCGGTCGACGACTTCCGCGCCGACCCGGACGACTCGTGACCGCCATCGCGCCTCGGCGCGCCGGCCCCGACCGCGGCAGCGTGCTTCCCCTGGGGATCGGACTCGCGGCCTGCTGCGTGCTGGCCGGGGTCGTCAGCGTCGATGTGGGCGCGGCGTTCCTGCAGCGCCAGCAGCTGCTCGCCCTCGCGGACGCGGCAGCCCTGGCCGGCGCCCAGGCGATCGACCTCGACGCGTACTACGCGCAGGGCGCCTCGGCGGCGACGGCGCTGGACCCGTCGGCCGTGCCCGTGCTCGTCCGGCGGCACCTGCGCGCCGCACGCGCCGCCGAGGCGGCGCCCGGGCTGGTCGTCGAGCAGCTGGCGAGCGACCGCGACGACGTGCGGGTCGTCCTCAGCGCCCCGCTGCGGCTGCCCGTCTGGCCCGGCCTCGCGCAGTCGGTGCTCGGCGAACGGGTCGTCGTCGAGTCGCGCGCCCAGCTGGCCTACCGGGCCGGCTGACGCCGTTCGCCTGAGCCCGGCTCGGCGCGGATCCGCGTCGCCGTACCCTTGGGGCACCATGGCAACTCCTGAGCTCCCCGAACGCCTGGCCGCCCTCGGAACCACGATGGGCAGCATCGAGGCCGTCGTCGACATCCCTGCGCTCCGCGCTCAGCTCGCCGACCTGGAGGCCGAGGCCAGCGCCCCGAACCTCTGGGACGACCAGGAGCACGCGCAGCAGGTGACGTCGCGGCTGTCGTTCGCCCAGGGGGAGATCCGGCGCGTCGAGGGCCTGCGCAGCCGGCTCGACGACCTTCCGATCCTGTTCGAGCTCGCGGAGGACGAGGCCGACGAGGCCGCGCTGGCGGACGCGATGCGCGAGCTGGAGCTGCTGGAGACCCAGATCGCCGAGCTGGAGGTCCGCACGCTGCTGTCCGGCGAGTACGACGCGCGCGAGGCGTTCGTCACGATCCGGTCGGGTGCGGGCGGGGTCGACGCGGCGGACTGGGCCGAGATGCTGCTGCGGATGTACACGCGGTACTGCGAGCGGCACGGCTGGCCGTACGAGGTCAACGACACCTCCTACGCCGAGGAGGCGGGCATCAAGTCCGCGACCTTCCACGTGAAGGTCCCGTACGCCTACGGCACGCTCTCGGTCGAGCAGGGCACGCACCGGCTGGTGCGCATCTCGCCGTTCGACAACCAGGGCCGGCGGCAGACGTCCTTCGCCGAGGTCGAGGTCATCCCCGTGGTCGAGCAGACCGACCACGTCGACGTCCCGGAGGACGAGCTGCGCGTCGACGTGTACCGCGCCTCGGGCCCGGGCGGGCAGGGCGTGAACACGACCGACTCCGCCGTCCGGATCACCCACCTGCCGACCGGCATCGTCGTGTCCTGCCAGAACGAGCGCTCGCAGATCCAGAACCGTGCCTCCGCGATGGCCGTCCTCCAGTCCAAGCTGCTCGAGCGCCGCCGCCAGGAGGAGCAGGCCAAGATGGACGCCCTCAAGGGCGACTCCGCTGGCTCCTGGGGCAACCAGATGCGGTCCTACGTGCTGCACCCCTACCAGATGGTCAAGGACCTGCGCACCGAGGAGGAGACCGGCAACACCGCGGCTGTCCTCGACGGCGAGATCGACAACTTCGTCGAGGCGGGCATCCGCTGGCGCAAGCAGCAGCAGGCCGCGTAGCGGGCATTTCGGGCAGAGCCGCGCGTCGGGTGACGAGCGGGCCTCGTGCGTCGACTTAGACTGTCGTGGTGATCCTGTTCGACCACGTGACCAAGGTCTACGCCAGCCAGCAGCGCCCTGCGCTCGACGACGTGTCCTTGGAGGTCGAGAAGGGCGAGTTCGTCTTCCTCGTCGGTCCCTCGGGCTCGGGCAAGTCCACCTTCCTGCGGCTCGTGCTGCGCGAGGAGCGGCCGACCAAGGGGTCGGTCTGGGTGCTGGGCAAGGACCTCAGCCGACTGTCGAACTGGAAGATCCCCGCGCTGCGCCGCCAGGTCGGCACGGTGTTCCAGGACTTCCGGCTGCTGCCGAACAAGACGGTCTTCGAGAACATCGCCTTCGCCCTCGAGGTCATCGGCAAGCCGTCGGGTCACATCAAGAAGGTCGTGCCCGAGGTGCTGGAGGTCGTCGGCCTGGAGGGCAAGGAGGGCCGCCGCCCGGATGAGCTCTCCGGCGGCGAGCAGCAGCGCGTCGCCATCGCGCGGGCCTTCGTCAACCGGCCGATGCTCCTCATCGCCGACGAGCCCACCGGAAACCTCGACCCCGGCACGTCGATCGGCATCATGAAGCTGCTGGACCGCATCAACAAGCTCGGCACGACCGTGGTGATGTCGACCCACGACTCGCAGATCGTCGACCAGATGCGTCGGCGCGTCATCGAGCTCGACTCCGGGCACGTCGTCCGCGACCAGTCCCGCGGCGTCTACGGGTACGCCCGATGAGAGCTACCTTCGTCGCCAGCGAGGTCGGCACCGGCCTGCGGCGCAACCTCACCATGACCATCGCCGTGATCATCACGGTCGCCGTGTCGCTCGCCCTGTTCGGTGCCAGCCTCCTGGTGCGCGCGCAGGTGTCGACGATGAAGGACTTCTGGTACGACAAGGTCGAGGTCTCGATCTTCCTGTGCAGCAAGGGCAGCGACACGCCCTCGTGCGCCGGCGGCGCCGTGACGGCCGCGCAGCGTGACCAGATCAAGACCGACCTGGAGTCGTTGCGCCCGCTGGTCCAGGAGATCTTCTACGAGTCCAAGGCCGACGCGTACGCCCGGTTCAAGGAGCAGTTCAAGAACTCGCCGATCGTCAGCAACGTCAGCGAGGACGCGCTCCCGGAGTCGTTCCGGGTCAAGCTGTCCGACCCGACGAAGTACGACGTCGTCGCCTCGGCCTTCGCGGGCCGCCCCGGCATCGAGCAGGTCAACGACCAGCGGCAGATCCTCGACAAGTTCTTCCGGCTGCTCGGAGGGCTGCAGCTCATCGCCCTCCTGATCGCCCTGGTCATGCTGGTCGTCACCGTCCTGCTGATCGTCAACACGATGCGCGTCGCGGCGTTCAGCAGGCGAAGAGAGACCTCGATCATGCGCCTGGTCGGCGCGTCGAACTTCTACATCCAGCTCCCGTTCCTGCTCGAGGCCGCGCTGGCCGCGGGTCTGGGTGCCGTGCTGGCGATCGTCGGCCTCGTCGCGATGAAGTCCATCCTGATCGACCAGGTGCTGGCGCCCTCGTTCCAGTTCACGGCGTTCGTGGGCTGGGACGCGGTGCTGGCGATCGCTCCGATCATGCTCGTCACCGGCGTGCTCCTCGCCGGTCTCGCCGCCTTCTTCACCCTGCGTAAGTACCTGCGGGTCTGACCTCCGTGCGGCTCGTACGGGTCTTCGCGCTCACGCGACTCGGCTGGGTCCGGCTCGTCGCCGGAGGCGTCGTCGTCGGCGTGATGTTCCTGGTGATCACCAGCCTCTACGACGCCGAGGGGCAGCTGGTCCAGGTCGGCGGCAGCGCGACGAAGCCGGCCGGGTTCGAGGTCAGCGTGTCACCGATCGCGGTCCAGCCGGCAACCGGCACGGCCACGGTCCGCGTCGCGCTGATGGGAGCCGACGAGTCGATGCTCGACGAGACCGGCCGGCTCGGGCAGCCGACCCGGCTGACGGTGATCACCGACAACGGCGTCGTCGAGGACCGGTTCCCGGCCGGCACCGTGCCCGGGGCGCTCGACGTCTCGGCAGGGATCGACGGCGACCTGGCCCGCTACCCGTTCGACGACCATGCGGGCCGCATCGGGATCGTCGTCGACCAGTACAAGACCGAGGCGGACGGCTCGATCGTGTCGGTCGCCCCGATCCCGATCGTGGTGTCGGGTGCCGGGGGAGCGACCGGCTGGATCACGACCTTGACGGTCCCGGGCGCCCCGATGGAGGAGGCCGAGTCCACGATCAGGTTCGAGCGGGCGTTCTCGACGCGGGCGTTCGCGCTGCTCATCGTCGGCATGTCCGTCATGCTCGCGGCGCTCAGCCTCACCGTCGGGGTCCTCGTGCGACTGCGCCGGCGCGTCGTCGAGGCGACGCTGCTGTCGTGGGCGGCCGCGCTCCTGTTCGCCCTCCCCGCGATGCGCAACTTCATGCCGGGAAGCCCGCCGATCGGTGTCGCCCTCGACGTCTACGTGTTCTTGTGGGTCATGGTCGCTGCGGTGTTCGGCGTCGTCCTGGCGGCCCTCGCGTGGATCGAGCGCGACCGCCCGACGCGGCAGGCGAGCCGAAGCGGCGCCGTCAGCTGACGGCGGGGCGGGTCAGCCCGTCCCACACGTTGAGCACCTGGGACGGCAGGGACATGGGGTCGAACGGCTTCGCGATCACGCCGGCGATGCCCAGCAGCCGGTAGCGGTGCAGGTCGCGGGGCTGGTGCCGGGCGGTCACGAACGCTACGGGAAGCCGGGCTGTTGCCGGGTTCATGCGCATCGCCTGCAGGGTCTCGGGGCCGTCCATCTCGGGCATCACGACGTCGAGCAGGACGAGGTCGGCGTCGAAGTCCCGCAGCGTGTCCAGGGCCTCCATGCCGGAGGCGGCGACCCTGACCTCGTAGCCGCCGATCCGGGTGAGCGCGATCTCCGCGACGACGCGCACATCACGCTCGTCGTCGACGTACAGGATCTTGCTCAGCGGGGCTCGCACGGCTGCCTTTCCGGCTCGTTCCGACGGTGGACGGGACAAGTCTCGGCCCCGTGCGGGCGCGCCGGCGACCAAGAACCGCCTCGGTGCGCACTTCGTGCGGAAGTTGTGAGCGCAGCGTGCGGCGCGATCGGCGCGGTCGTGAGGCCCGTAGACTTGACCGCCCGGTACGTCGTCGCGCCACGAGGAGGTGAGCCATGCCACGGGAGAAGGGGCGGACCCTGGTCGCGCAGAACAAGCGCGCCCGGCACGACTACTCCGTCGAGGACGTCTACGAGGCCGGCCTCGTCCTCACCGGCACGGAGGTCAAGTCGTTGCGCGCCGGCAGGGCGTCGCTCACCGACGGCTACGCGACCATCGAGGGCGGCGAGGCGTGGCTGCGCGGGGTGCACATCCCGGAGTACACCCAGGGCACGTGGACGAACCACGAGCCGCGCCGGGCCCGCAAGCTGCTGCTGCACCGGGAGGAGCTTCGCCGCATCGCGGGGAAGGTCGCCGATTCCGGCGTCACTCTCGTGCCGTTGTCGCTGTACTTCAAGGACGGATACGCCAAGGTCGATCTCGCGGTCGCGCGCGGGCGCAAGACGTATGACAAGCGGCAGGCGATCGCCGAGCGTGAGACGAAGCGCGAGACGCAGCGGGCTGTCGGTCGGCGCACCAAGGGCATGGACTAGCGGCGAACGCGCATCGCTCGGCTCGTCCTCAGAAGGGGGGCGGGTTGTTCGGTGGTCGGGGTGGTGGCGGCACGAGGTCGGGTGGTTCGTGTTGGTAGATCCGGCCGAGGGGTGATCGCCAGGTGCACGACCCATCCCGGTGGCTGGTGGTGATGTGCCAGTAGCCGGCGGTCTTCAGCTCGTGGTGGAACTTGCACAGCGGCCCGAGGTTGCATTGGTCGGTTGACCCGCCGGCGTCGTAGGGCTGGGCGTGGTCGATCTCGCACCGTTCAGCCGGCCGGGAGCACCCAGGGAACCGGCACTGCTGGTCGCGCAGCCGGATAACCAGCTTCTGGAGGTCGCTGGCGAGGTAGTGCCGGCGGCCGGCGTCGAGGATGCAACCGGTCGAGTCCGTGACCAGGCGTCGGATCGTGGATGACTCCAACGACGCCTGGGCGATCAGGTCGGTGATCTCGTCCGCGGTGCACGGGGTGTTCCCGATCCGGCCGCCCTGCTCACTGACGCCGATGATCGTCTCGAGGGGGACGAGGACGTTGACGTGCACGGAGAGCTTCGCCTCCTGCACCGGCCCGGTGACCTGACCGACGCTGCCCGGGTCGCCGAGCATCAAGGCGACCAGGGCGGCCACGCGCCGCTGACCGGCGGTGATGCACCCGTCCGCGACCTCGAACCGTTGATCCTTCGCCAGCGTGTTCACGGCCTGCATGACGGCCTCGGCGTGCGCGGTCGGCATCACCGCACGAATCTCCGACGTGCCGGGCTCGACCGGGTTCAGGAACACGCCGTGGTCCTGCTCCGCCGCCTTACGCCGCCGCTTCCTCGCCCCGGCGGGGTCGATCGCGGTGACCAGCACGCGGGCCTTCTTGCCGCTCTCCCCGGGGGTATGGGTCGCGGCGAACGGGACGACCTTGGCCAGGATCGTGGCGCAGTGCGTCGCGTACTCCGCCTGCTCGGCCGGGTCGGCGCTGCCGAAGCCCGGGAGGTTCCGCAACTGCCGGCCGATCGCCCGCACATGCTCCACGGTCACCGTGCCCGCGAGCATTCCATCGAGCATGACCCGCCACGTCGTGGTGAGTTCTTCGGCTTCGAGGATCCGGGCCTCCCCGGTCACCGGCGACAACCGCA